>NZ_JBSRTQ010000009.1:0-91525 GCF_055129145.1 Albimonas sp.
GATCGGCAAGATCATCGCCAAGGGCAAGCTGTACCAGCAGCGGCGCGAGGCGCGGCAGGCTCGGGCAGGGGCCGAGCGGCGGCCCGCAGCGTCCGGACACGCCCGCCATGCCCCTGCCCGCCCCGCGCCTCCCGCCCCCTCCGATGCCGCGCCTCCTGGCCTTTCTGGCGCTGGCCGCGCCGATCGCCCCCGTCGCGGCCAGGGATCTGTCCTGGG
The DNA here is from genome assembly GCF_055129145.1 of Albimonas sp. Classification (NCBI taxonomy): domain Bacteria; kingdom Pseudomonadati; phylum Pseudomonadota; class Alphaproteobacteria; order Rhodobacterales; family Paracoccaceae; genus Albimonas; species Albimonas sp. Next base: position 217 of record NZ_JBSRTQ010000009.1, read on the forward strand.
TGGTCGTGACAGGCGTGGAGGCGGGCGACGCCCTGACCGTGCGCGACGCGCCGCGCGGCGACGCCGCCGCCGTCGGCGCGATGGCGCCGGGGGCGCTCGTCGCCTCCACCGGCGAAACTGCGCAAAGCGCCGTCGAATGGACCCGCATCGCCTCGGGCGAGATGCAGGGCTGGGTGGCGAGCCGCTTCCTCGCCCCCGCCCGCTTCCGCATGCTGGAGGGCAGCGACATGCCCGTCGCCGGCATCTGCCATGGCTGGGAGCCGTTCTGGGACGTGCGCTGGCAGGACGGCATGATTTCGACGCGGACCATGACCAGCGAGGTCGAGGAGACCATGCCGATCACCGGCGTCCCCAAGGCGGAGGGCTGGACCCACGGCATGATCGAATCCCTCCGCCCGGACGGGACCCGCGTGCTGATCCGCTATGAGGAAGCTTCATGCGATGCCCTCCCGCTCGACGCCCCCGTGCTCGGACGCGGGTTCATGGTGGTGATCGCGGACGGTCGGACCAGCTGGCATTACGGATGCTGCCGGCCGCTGGAAGCGGCCCTGGCGACGGATTGACCCTACGTCGCAAGCCCCGGCGCGGAAACCGTTGCGGAAAGCGCCCCGGAGCCCTTGCGACTCCGTCCGCCCTTCGCTAATGCACGGGCTCCGAATTCACCTCGCCGAGATGAGGCGCCCGGCGTGGCGCCGAAGGAGACGCACGATGAAGGTCAAGAACTCGCTGCGGTCCCTGAAAGCGCGCCACGCGGACTGCCGCGTCGTGCGCCGCAAGGGCCGCGTTTACGTGATCAACAAGACCCAGCCCCGCTTCAAGGCGCGTCAGGGCTGAGCACGGCTGCCAGTCCCTTCCGGGGGCGGGTCGATGGATCTTGAAGGGGCCGCGTCCGATGGGGCGCGGCCCCTTTCGCTTGCCCGGTCCCTTTCGCTTGCAAGGGCGGCGACGCGGGGATGCCGCCGAACCGCCGGGAATCGCGCGGGCTTTCCCGGCCCGCCTTCACGTTTCGCCAACCCCGCCCCCTGCATCCTGCGTCTCGGCCGAAGGATGCAGGGGGGCTGCGGGATGAAGCTGTTCGCGATGTTCGATGTTGAGACATGGGCCGACCGGCTGCTCGACCGCCTGCTGGGCGAGCCCGCGCCGGGCCCCGAAGATGAGGCGGCCCTGCGCGGCTGAGCCGCGCACGAAAGCGCCCGCCGCCCGGTTCGGGGCGGCGGGCGTTTCAGGGGCCGCGGAGCCTTCAGCCGTAGGTCCGCACGTCCTCGATGACCTTGCCGTCGTTGGGCAGGCTGCCCGGGGCGACCAGTTCCACCGCACCCTTGAGCTTGAGCACCGCGGCGACGGTTTCGGAGACCCGGGCCGCGAACCCCTCGCCGGCCTCGGTCTCGACCAGCACCTTCATCACATCCTGCTCGCCATCCCGGCCCGCCACCACGCGGGCGCGAACGATCTCGGGGTGGCGCCTGACCAGGTCGGCCACCTGCTCGGGCCGCACGAACATGCCCTTGATCTTGGTGGTCTGGTCGGCGCGCCCCATCCAGCCCTTGATCCGCATGTTGGTGCGTCCGCAGGGCGAGACGCCTTCCAGCACCGCCGACATGTCCCCCGTCGCGAAGCGGATCAGCGGGTAGTCGCGGTTGAGCGTGGTGACCAGCACCTCGCCGACTTCGCCCGCCGGGACCGGATCGCCGGTGCCGGGGCGCACGATCTCCACGATCACGCCCTCGTCGACGATCATGCCCTCGACCGAGCCGTCGGGGCCCGGGCTCTCATAAGCGACATTGCCCAGATCGGCGGTGCCGTAGGACTGGTAGCAGGCGACGCCGCGCTCGGCGTATTCGGCCCGCAGGCTCGGAAACAGCGCCCCGCCCCCGACCGCGGCGCGCTTGAGCCGGGTCAGGTCCAGCCCCAGTTCGTCGCCCTTGTCGAGGATCACCTTCAGGAAATCGGGGGTGCCGGCATAGGCGGTGACCCCGCAATCGGCCATGGCGCGGGCCTGCAGTTCGGTCTGCCCGGTGCCTGCGGGCAGCACGGCGGCGCCGACCGCGGCGGCGCCGTTCTCGAACATCATGCCCGCGGGCGTCAGGTGGTAGGAGAAGCAGTTCTGCACCAGATCCCCCGCCCCGATGCCGATGGCGTTCAGGAACCGCCCCGCCCGCCACCAGTCGCGCGCGCCCCCGCCCGGCTCGTAGATCGGGCCGGGGGACTGAAAGACGTGACGGAAGCCCGCGGGGGCGAGCGTGGCGAAGCCGCCGAACGGGGGGGCGGCCTTCTGCTTTTCCGACAGCGTCGACTTGCGCAGCACCGGCAGGGCGGCGAGCGCCTCGGGCCCGGTGATCGCGTCGGGGTCCACGCCCTCCAGATGCGCCGCCATGGCGGGCGCGGCGGCGATGGCGTGGGCCACCAGCGCCGGCAGCGCCGATGCGAGGTCCGTGGCCCGCTGGTCGGCGGAGCGGGTTTCGAGGGCGTCGAAATAGCCTTCGGTCATGGCGTCTCTCCCGGTGGGGGCAAGATCTTCAGGGGGCGGGCGGCCCCCAGGGCGGTTCGGGGGCGAGCGGACGGCCCATGCGGAACATGCCGTCGGCCTCATGCCCGGTGCGCGCGAAGCCGAGGCCGAGATAGAGCCGCTCCGCCCGCACGTTGCCGTGCCTGACATTCAGCGTCATGTCTTGCGCCCAGGGCATCAGCGCCCTCGCGGCCGCTGCGGTCAGGCGGACCAGCGGGCGCGAAAGCCCCGTGCCGCGCCGGGCGGGGTCGGTGACCAGGTAGCCCAGATGCGCGGCCTCCCCGTTCGCCCGGATGCAGAAATGGGCGATGGGGACGCCGTCGGCCTCGGCATAGAGAAAGGCGAGGTCGGGCTGAGCCAGCAGCGCCGCCCACTCCGCGTCCACGAAGGGGAAGCGCGCCAGCGGATTGACCCGCAGCAGATCCTCTTCGTCGGTGAACCAGCCCGAAAACGGCGCCAGCGCCACCGGGCGGTTGCGCCGCCAGACCAGCCCCTCGGCCTCGCCGGAGACGGGCAGCTCGGCCGGAGGGGCCCCGGGATCGACCGCCATCGCCTCAGCTCAGCCAGCGCTTGCGGCGGCGGTAGGAGCGCACGTCGCGGAACGACTTGCGGCCCTGGTCGGACATGCCGAGGTAGAATTCCTTGACGTCCTGGTTCTCGGCCAGCGATTTCGCCTCGCCGTCCATCACCACCCGGCCGTTTTCGAGGATGTAGCCGTAATGGGCGTAACGGAGCGCCACGTTGGTGTTCTGCTCGGCCAGAAGGAAGGTCACGCCCTCCTTCTCGTTCACCGATCTGACGATCTCGAAGATCTGCTCGACCAGCTGCGGGGCGAGGCCCATCGAGGGCTCGTCCAGCAGCACCGTCTCGGGCCGGGACATCAGCGCGCGGCCGATGGCGCACATCTGCTGCTCGCCGCCCGAGGTGTAGCCGGCCTGGGAGGAGCGGCGTTCCTTCAGGCGGGGGAAATAGGCGTAGACCATCTCGAGATCCCGCTTCACGTCGGCGGAACTGTTCCGGGTATAGGCGCCGGTGAGGAGGTTCTCCTCCACCGTCAGATGCTCGAAGCAATGCCGGCCTTCCATCACCTGGATCAGGCCGCGCTTCACGCCCTCGGCCGGGTCCTGGGCGGAGATGTCGGCGCCCCGGTAAAGGATGCGGCCCTTGGTGACTTCGCCCCGTTCGGATTTCAGCAGGCCGGAGATCGCCTTCAGCGTGGTGGTCTTGCCGGCGCCGTTGCCGCCGAGGATGGCGGTGATGCCGCCCTTGGGCACGGTCAGCGACACGCCCTTCAGAACCAGAATGACGTGGTTGTAGATGACCTCGACATTGGAGACCTGCAGCAGCGGCTCCCCCTTGGCCGGATCGGCGGGGGTGGAGACGGGGGGCTCGGCGATGGCGGCTTCGGTCATCTGGCGTCGATGTCCCTTGCTGTCCGGGTCGCGCGCGGCGTGGCGCGCGGGGTCCGGCGAGAAAATCCGGGTCGGGGTGGGGGGGGGGCCGCGCGGGCCCCCGCCCCGTCTCATGAGGTCAAGATCACTCGCAGCTGCGCGGGGTGATGTTGTTCTCCTTGGCGAAGGCCATGGAGTCCTCTTCGATCAGCGGCTGCACGATCTCGTCGTCCGGCGCGATGAAGTCGGTGATCAGCGTCCACTTCTTCGCCTTCGCGTCCCATTGCTGGATCGCCGCGAGATGCGGGGAGCCGTGGTCGGCGCAGGTGGTGGCGATCGCCGGGGCGAAGTTGGGCAGACCCAGCTCGGCCCAACGCTCTTCGGTGATGGTCAGCGTCTCGAGCGCGTCGCGCATGTCGGAGGGCGTGATGTCGGCCTTGCCGGTGGCCGTCTGGGCGCTGCGGATCGCCTCGGCCAGCACGGCGCCGGTGTAGATGCCGCGGGCGTAGAGCACTTCGCCGACCTTGCTGCCGTCGCCGGCCGCCTTGCCCTTGTCCAGCACGTAGGACTTGATGTCCTCATAGATCGGGAAGTCGGTGCCCGAAGCGTGCCAGGTGGCCGCCTTGTAGCCGTCCGCGCCCTCGCCGACCGGGGTCACGTCGGCCTCGGAGCCGGAGAACCAGGTGCCGATGAAGTGGTCCATCGGGAAGCGGATGTTCGCGGCCTCCTGCACGGCGGCCTGGTTCATCACGCCCCAGCCCCACATGAAGACGTAGTCCGGACGCTCGCGGCGGATCTGAAGCCACTGCGACCGCTGCTCCTGGCCCGGGGCGTCGACCGCGATCAGCGTCAGCTCATAGCCGTGCTTCTTGCTCAGGTCCTCGAGCGTGCGGATCGGCTCCTTGCCATAGGCGGAGTTGTGGTAGAGCAGCGTGATCTTCTTGCCCTTGAGGTCGCCGCCCTCCTTGTCGAGCGCATGCTTGATCATCACCGAGGCCGCGTCCCAGTAGGTGCCCGGCGTGATGAAGATCCACTTGAAGACCTTGCCGTTGGCGGCCGAGGTGCGGCCGTAGCCCACCGACCAGACCGGGATCTCGTCGGCTTCGGCCTTGGGGATCAGCTGATAGGTGATGCCGGTCGACTGCGGGATGATGACCAGCGGCTTGTCGCCCTTCAGCGACTCGTAGCACTCCACGCCCTTCTGGGTGTTGTAGCCGGTCTCGCATTCGGGGAAGGCGATCTTCACGCCGCCGATGCCGCCGTCACGCTCGTTGAGCATGGTGAAGTAGTCGCTCATGCCGTCGGCGTAAGGGATGCCGGAGGGCGCGTAGGCGCCGGTGCGGTAGCTGAGCAGCGGAATGGTCAGATCGGCGAGCGCGGGGCCCGCGGTCATCATGGCGGTCGCGGCCATGGCGGCGATGGTGGACAGTCTCATTTCAAGCCTCCCTTGAGTCGTCCGGGTTCAGATGGTCTCGCCCGGTTGGATCCGGGCTCGGGTTTCTGGGGGCGCGCGGCCGGCCTCCCGCCGGCCACGCGCCCTGCGGCGTCCGCGTCAGTGCGGGAACGGCCAGAGCCGCAGCTTCTCCTTCGCCAGCCGCGCGAGCTGGGCGAGGCCGTGCGGCTCCACGATCAGGAACAGCACGATCAGCCCGCCGACGATGATGAATTCGAAATGGGTGGCGAGCGTGGTGTCCCAGCCGAACTGGCCGACCATCACGTTCTTCAGCAGCACCGGCATCATGATCATGAAGGCGGCGCCGGCGAAGCAACCGAAGATCGAGCCCAGGCCGCCGATGATGATCATGAACAGCACCAGGAACGACTGCTGGATGCCGAAGGCCTCGGTCGGCTCGGCGGCGCCGAGATAGACCGCGAAGAACAGCGCGCCGGCCACGCCCACGTAGAACGAACTGACCGCGAAGGCGATCAGCTTGGTCTTGAGCGGATGCACCCCGATGATCTCGGCGGCGATGTCCATGTCCCGGATCGCCATCCACTGCCGCCCGACCTTGCCGCGGGTCAGGTTGCGCATCAGCCAGGCCAGCAGCACCACGAAGGCGAGGCAGAAGAGATAGGACGCCCAGGCCGGCACCTCGGCCCCGGTGACCGGGATGCCGAAGACCGTGCGCTCGGGCGCGGTGATCTGGCCGGTGGCCGAATAGTTGAAGAACCACGGCGCCTTGTTGAACAGCCACACCAGAAAGAACTGCGCCGCGAGCGTCGCCACCGCGAGGTAAAACCCCTTGATGCGCAGGCTCGGCAGCCCGAAGGCCGCGCCGACCAGCGCGGTGATCCCCCCCGAGATCAGCACCACGAAGAAGATGTTGAGGTCCGGGAACGAGGTCATCAGCTTGTAGGACGCGTAGGCCCCCACCGCCATGAAGCCGCCGGTGCCCAGGCTCACCTGACCGCAATAGCCGGTCAGGATGTTGAGCCCCATCGCGGCGATGGAGAACACCAGGAACGGCACCATGATCGACTTGGCGTAGTAGCTGTCGATGACCAGCGGGATGATCCCCGCCGCCACGATCAGGATGGCGTAGTAGCGCCAGCGGTCGAAGGCGATGGGGAAGGTCTGGGCGTCGTCGACATATGTCGTCTTGAACTCGCCCGCTTCACGGTAAAGCATCTCAGACCCTCTCGATGATCTTGTCGCCGAACAGGCCCTGCGGCCTGAACACCAGGAAGACGAGCGCCAGCACGTAGGCGAACCAGTTCTCGGTGGCCCCCCCGACCAGCGGCCCCACGTAGAATTCGAACAGCTTTTCGCCGACCCCGATCATCATGCCCCCGACGATGGCGCCGGGGATCGAGGTGAACCCGCCCAGCATCAGCACCGGCAGCGCCTTGAGCGCGATCAGCGACAGCGAGAACTGGACGCCGGATTTCGCCCCCCACATCGACCCCGCGACCAGCGCCACGAGGCCGGCGATGGCCCAGGTCACCACCCAGATGTAGCGCAGCGAGATCCCGACCGAGAGCGCGGCCTGATGGTCGTCGGCCACCGCCCTGAGCGCCCGCCCGGTCTTGGTGTACTGGGAGAAGGCGGTCAGAACGATCACCAGCGCGATGGCGACGCAGGCCGCGATCACGTCGAGCGTGTCGACATACATCCCCCAGTAGCCGTCGTCGGACGCCCAGGTCCGGGTCATGTCCTCGACCCAGATCGATCCGCCCTGCGGCAGCCCGAGGTCCATGGTCTTGATGTCCGACCCCCACATCATGTCCCCGAACCCCTCGAGGAAATAGGCGAGCCCGATGGTGGCCATGAACAGGATGATCGGCTCTTGGTTCACCAGATGCTTGAGCACCACCCGTTCCACGAGGATGGCGAACAGAACCATCACCGCCAGCGCGCAGAGCGTGGCGAGGATCGCGGGCATGGTGAAGCCGAAATTGTGCACCTCTGTGCCGAACACGGCGTTGATCAGTTCCGCGAACGGGATCTGCCCGTTCTGGAAGCCGACCAGCGTCAGCGCGGCGAAGAGCGACATCACCCCCTGCGCGTAGTTGAAAATGCCCGAGGCCTTGAAGATCAGCACGAAGCCCAAGGCGACCAGCGAATAAAGCACGCCGGTCATCAGGCCGTTGATGATCACCTCGATGGTGTTGAGCAGTCCGATGCTCATGCCGCGGTCCCCTCCCTGTCAGGATCGCGTTGAAGAAGATCAGTCGTGAGAAACGCCGAGATAGGCGTCGATCACATCCTGGTTGGCGCGCACCTCTTCGGGGGTCCCGTCCCCGATCTTGCGCCCGTAGTCGAGCACCACCACCCGGTCCGCAATGTCCATGACCACGCCCATGTCATGTTCGATCAGCGCGATGGTGGTGCCGAATTCGTCGTTCACATCGAGGATGAAGCGGCACATGTCCTCCTTCTCCTCCACGTTCATGCCGGCCATCGGCTCGTCCAGCAGCAGCAGCTTGGGCTCCGCCGCCAGCGCCCGGCCGAGCTCGACCCGCTTCTGAAGACCGTAGGGCAGACGGCCGACCGGGGTCTTGCGGATCGCCTGGATCTCGAGGAAATCGATGATCTCCTCGACCCGGCGGCGATGCTCGACCTCTTCGCGCTCGGCCCCGCCCTTCCAGAAGGTGTGCTGCCAGAAGTTGGTCTTCATCAGGGTCATCCGACCCGTCATGATGTTGTCGAGCGTCGACATGCCCTTGAACAGCGCGATGTTCTGGAAGGTCCGCGCGATGCCCTGATGGGCGATCTGGTGCGGGCGCATCGGGCCGCGCTTCTCGCCGCGGAACCAGATCTCGCCTTCCTGCGGGTGGTAGAACCCGTTGATCACGTTGAGCATCGACGACTTGCCGGCGCCGTTCGGGCCGATGATGGCGCGGATCTCATGTTCGCGGATGTCGAAGGAGATGTCCTTGATCGCGGTCACGCCGCCGAAGCGCAGCGTGATGTTCTTCATCTCCATCACCACGTCGCCGACGCGGCGCGGATCGATCCCGTGAGCCTGCTCCTGCGCGGCGTAGGACGCGTCGTCCTTCGCCGCCTCGACGGCTTCGATGCTCATGCGGCCTCCCCCTGGCGCCCGCGCGGACGGCGGGCGCCGGCGCGTGTGTCAACTTTCATTCAGGCATTCCCCGACGCCGTCCGGCTCCTCCACCGCGGCGAAGAAGACGAAGCTGTCGTTCTGGCCGATCTCCATCACGATGGAGACCTGCACGCCCGGACGCACGTCGTCCCGGGTCTTGATCTTGCGGGCGTAGACGCGCGGACCGAACTGGCAGTCGATGTCGCGGAACTCGCGATTGGAGACGTTGTTGGCGATCCAGCTTTCGAACTTGTCGCGCAGCTCGGTGATGTTGAGGTTGACCGAGGTCCAGGTCTCGTCCGGGTAGCCGATGCGGCAGCCGCGGAAGGTCTCGCCCTTGATGGCGACGGTCATCGGGATCAGACGCAGCCAGCCGGCCGGGCTGGTCCAGACGTCGCCCTGGGACCGCAGATCGATGCGGTTGGCCTCTTCGGTCGACAGCTTGGTCAGTCCCTCGATCACCAGCGGCCTGGCGCTCATCACCGGCGTGGCGCAGCGGTCCATGGCGTAGCTGAACCACTCGTCCTCCACATTGCCGGCGCGGGCGGCGGCGGGGACGAAGAGGGCGCAGACCCCGACGAGGGCGAGCAGAAGGCCGGCGCGATGGACGGGACGTTGCGGGAACAGGGGCGATTGCGGCATCACGGAACTCCGAAGCCTGCGGAGACGCCCGACCGGGCGGCGCCGCGCATACGCGATCGTCCCCGCGCGGTCCCCGGCCCCCTGCCCCGGCGACGCCGCCGGGGTCGAGGGCCGGAGCCGCGACGGCGACGACTGAACAGGTTCGGAATACCGGATGCGACCGCCGGACTGAACCGGATTTTCAGCCGGACGCGCCCGACCGCCCGCGTTCCCGCTCGGGTCGCTTGCGGTCCCTCTGGCTGCCCGGCGGAGGCTCATTCGGCGGCGACCTGCGTCGCGGCCGGGAACACGCGCGCGTCCCGGATCTCCAGCGTGCCGTTGATCTGACCCTTGCGCCCGTCCTCGTAAGTCACCTCGACCGAGGCGTAGACCGACGGGCTGCCGTCATAAAGCGCCGCGATCAGGGCCGCGTAACGCTCCGCCACGAAGCGGCGACGGACTTTCCGGGTGCGGGTGATCTCGCCGTCGTCGGCATCCAGCTCCTTGTGCAGGACCAGGAAGCGCGAGATCTGGCAGCCCGACAGCATCGGGTCGGCGGCGAGGTCGGCGTTCACCTCCTCCACATGCTCCTGGAGCATGGCGTAGACCTGCGGATGCGCGGCCAGTTCCTGATAGGAGGCGTAGGAGACGGCGTTGCGTTCGGCCCAGTTGCCGACCGCGGTCATGTCGATGTTGATCATCGCGGCGCAAGTCTCGCGGTCGGCGCCGAACAGCACGACTTCGAGGATCGCCGGATAGAACTTCAGCTTGTTCTCGACGTATTTGGGCGCGTAGAGGCTGCCGTCGGCCATCTTGCCCACGTCCTTGGCCCGGTCGATGATCTTCAGATGGCCCGAGGCTTCCTCGATATAGCCGGCGTCGCCGGTGGCCACCCAACCGTCGGCGTCCTTGGTCTCGGCCGTCGCCTCGGGATTCCGGAAGTATTCCACGAAGGCGCCCGGCGAGCGGTAGAAGATCTCGCCCGACTCGGCGATGCGGATCTCCACCCCCGGCGCGGGCACGCCGACGGTGTCGGCGCGGACCTCGGCGTCGGGCTGGATGGTGATGAACACCGACGCCTCGGTCTGGCCGTAGAGCTGCTTGAGGTTGATGCCGAGCGACCGGTAGAACTGGAAGATCTCCGGCCCCACCGCCTCGCCGGCGGTGTAGCCGACCCGGATCCGGGAGAGCCCCAGCGCGTTCTTCAGCGGCCCGTAGATCAGGACCTCGCCCAGCGCGTATTTCAGCCTGTCCCCGCCCGAGACCGGCTTGCCGTCGAGGATGCGGGCCCCGACCTTGCGGGCGTGGTTCATGAAATAGTCGAACATCTTCTTCTTGAGCGCCCCGGCGTCCTCCATGCGGATCGAGACGTCGGTGAGCAGCGTCTCGAAGATCCGCGGCGGGGCGAAGTAATAGGTCGGTCCGATCTCCTTGAGGTCGGCCATCATCGTGTCCGGGCTCTCGGGGCAGTTCACGCAGAAGCCGGCGACATAAGCCTGGCCCATGGAGAAGATGAAGTCCCCGACCCAGGCCATCGGCAGATAGGCGAGCACCTCGTCCGCGTCCGACAGCTTGTCGAAAGCGACCGTGGCCCGCGCGGTCTTGACGATGTTGTCGTTGGACAGGACCACGCCCTTCGACCGCCCGGTGGTGCCGGAGGTGTAGAGCATCACGCAGGTGTCGGACCCGGTCTGGGCGGCGCAGATCGCGTCGATCCGAGGCCCGAGCGTCGCCGCGGCGGCGCGGCCGCGCGCCTCGATGGCGTCCATCGGGTGCAGGGCGGCGTGGTCGTATTTGCGCAGGCCGCGGGCGTCGAGATAGACGATCTCGCGCAGCAGCGAGACGCCCTCGCCGAGTTCCTTGGCGGCGAGCAGCTTGTCCACCTGCTCCTGATCCTCGACCACCGCGAAGGCGGCGCCGGAATGGCCAAGCACATAGGCGGTCTCTTCGGCCGAAGCGTCGGCGTAGACCGGCACCGGGATCGCGCCGCACATCTGGGTCGAGACCATCGACCAGTAAAGCTTGGGCCGGTTCTTGCCGATCACCACCACGCTTTCGCCGGGGGCGAGGCCGAGATCCATCAGCCCCATGGCGAGCGCCCGGGCCTCTGTGCGCAGCTCGGCCCAGGACCAGGTCTGCCAGATGCCGAACATCTTCTCGCGCGCGGCGGGGCGGGCGCCCCGGGCGGAGGCGTTGTGGTCGAGCAGCTTCGGAAACGTATCGAGCGCGCCATCGGGCGCGTGCGCGGTGCTCACCGGCGATGTCCTCCCTGCGGTCCGCGCCGGCTTGGCCCGCGCGGCAACCCCCTCGCGCCTTCGCGCGCAACCTGCGCGTTCCTTCGGTCTGCGTCCCGCCGGTCTCCCCCCGATGCGCCCGCCTCCCGCTGGGGAAGGTCGAGGCGTCGGGCCCGACGGTCGCGGCGTGGTCGCCGACGGCCGAATTCGAACGCTTGCGAATCTCTTAGACGATCGCTGCGTCACGCGCCAGAGGGCTGAGAGCCGCCCCGCATCGCCTTCGCGGCAAAGGCGAAACAGCCTCGGGGCTTTCCCGCGGGGCCCGTGCAGGCGCCCGATGCGCGAACGGCCCGCGAGCGTTCGCTCGCGGGCCGTCGTCGTCAAGGTCGGTCGGCGGAAGCGCGCCGGGGCGGGGGCCCGAAGCCCCTCCGCCGGCCTGCGAGGGTCGCGGTTATTCGGCCGCGCCCTCGATCGCCTTGGCCTGGGTCGCGGCGTCCGACGCGGTCGAGATCTCGATCCGGCGGGGACGCAGCGCCTCGGGGATCTCGCGCACGAGGTCCACATGCAGGAGGCCCGCTTCGGTGCGGGCGGCGACCGGGCGCACATGGTCGGCGAGCTGGAAGCGACGTTCGAACGCCCGCTCGGCGATGCCGCGATGCAGGAAGTGACGCTCGCCCTCGCCCTGCGGCTCGCGCTTGCCGGCGATCAGCAGCTGTCCGTCGCGGCTTTCGACCGTCAGGTCCTGCTCGCGAAAGCCCGCGACGGCGACGGTGATGCGATAGGTCGCCTCGCCGGTCTTCTCGATGTTGTAGGGGGGGTAGGCCGGCTGGGCGGTCTCGCCCGCCAGCGCCGCGTCCATGAGACCCGCAAGCCGGTCGAAACCGACGGTGGAGCGGTAGAGCGGCGAAAAGTCGAAATTGCGCATGGGGTGCATATCCTCTGCCAAGCGATATGTCCGGTCGGACCTTCCATCTGGACAGGCCCGGCGGCGGGTTCGCGGCCCCGACATTCGGCGGCCACGGCAGAGATCTGGGCGCCCGGCGTCCCCGGTTCAAGGGGGCGCCGGCCGGTCTCGTCGCCGGATCAGTCGGCCGCGACTTCCGGCGGGCGCGAGGATTTTCCGACGCCCGCGGTCATGCCCTGCACCTGCGGGGCCGACACGGTCTTTCGCGCCGCCGCCGGGCCGCCCGCGTCCGCCGACGCGCCGCCGGGCATCATCTCGCCGACCGAGCCCGGGCCGGACAGGAAATCGGGCATCCCGCCGTCGCCGCCGATGATCGAGGAGCCCGCCGCCGCGATCTTGCGCGCCACCGCCAGCGGCCCTTCGAGCGCGGAGAGCATGGTGGCGCCGACCGCGCCGGGGCTCGAGGCGTCGACGTTCAGCGGACCGCCGCCGTCCTTGCCGAGGTCGAACATTCCGAACGACGCCAGCAGGGCGATGCCCGCGCCGGGCATCAGCACGTATCGGCCGAGGATCTTGATAAGCATGGCGCTACTCCTGGTCTTCAACTCACGCGGGACGCGCGGGCATCCGGCGGGCGGGCCGCCGGACGGGTCATTCGCCGGGGGGCCGGACGCTCTTCCAGCTTCCCGGCCGCGTGGGCAGCAGGCCGGGGGCCTGGGCCTCCGGCCGCGGGGTTTCGACGCCACGGGTCCGAAGGATCTCCACCGGCGCGTCGCCGAAGCCGGGGGCGGCGGCGCGGCGCGGCGCGATCTCGGCCATTGCGCGCCGCAGACCGGGCAGCGTGTCGGACACCGCGGAGGCGTAGCTCAGACGCCGCCCCTTGGCCGAAATCACCCCGACCAGCCGCAGCGCCCCGTCCGGGCCGCGGGTCAGCACCGGCGAGCCCGACGACCCCGGATCCGCCTCGCAGTCGAGCTGCACCACGGGGCCATGCCGCTTCAGCACACGGCATGGCTCCTGCAGCGACAGCGCGCGGTCGCGGCCCTGGCCGTAGCTCAGCAGCGCCACCGCGTCGCCGGGCGAGGGCGCGTCGTCGGGCAGGTAATTGGGGAAATCGGAGACGAGCAGCGGCTGGTCGAGTTCGAGCATCGCCACATCGGCGGCGATGTCGGCGACGGTCGCCTCGGACCCGGTCCAGCGATAGCCCGGATGCGCCACGGCGCGGCGCACCTGGCGGACCGCCTGCTGGCCGTCGTCGCGCATCCCGGCGCGGAACCACATCGCGGCGCTGGGGCGGCGGCGGCCGGTCTCGTCATAGAGGCAATGGGCGGCGGTCAGCGCATGGCGGTCGTCGAAGAGCGTGGCCGTGCAATAGCCCGACCCGAAGTCGAGCCGCCCGACGCCGCGATATTCCATCTGCTCATGCGCGCTGAGCAGCCGGCGCGAGGCCGACAGGTCCGTCCCCTGCCCCGCCTGCTGGGCCACGGCGGGCGCGAAGCCCCAGGCGCAAGCGCAGGCGAGAACGGCGAGGAAGAGGCGGCGCGCGCTCATCGCCCGACCTCCGCTTCGGCCTTGCCGAGTTCGACCCGCAGCAGCGGCAGCAGCGGCGCGGCCTCCACCGCCAGCGCTGACCCGCGCCGGGCCGGGGGCGCGGCGTCCAGCGCCGCGACGATCACCGCGACAAGCTCCGGCCCGTCGGGCCCCTGGCGCAGCAGCGGCGCGCCGGAGACGCCGGGCGTCGCCTCGCAATCGGTGCGAATCATGCGCCGGCTGCGGTCGAGCACCTGGCAGCCGGTCTCGATCGACATCGCCTCGGGCCGGTCCTGGCCGTAGGAGATCACGGTCAGCCCGATGCCGTCGTCCAGGCGCGCCACCCGCATCGGGGTCGGCGCCGGGCCGGGCGTCGTCGGCGAAAGCTCCAGCATCTCCAGCCGGATCAGCGCCATGTCATTGGCCGGTCCCGGCGCGTCGAGATAGCCGGGCGCGAGCGCCAGGGCCGCGCCCCGCATCGCGGCGAGATACTGGCCGAGCCGATAGCCCGGCAGGAAGGTCAGCTGCGAAGCCCGCCACACCGCGCCGGTGCGCCGGTTGACCAGGCAATGCGCCGCGGTCAGCGCCAGGTCGGGGGCGATCAGCGTCGCGGTGCAACGCCCGGATCCGCCGATGTTCAGCCGCCCCACCGCGCCCCAGGCCGCCTGCGACGCCTCAGGCAGCAGAGTCCGCGCCTCGGTCCCCGCCCGCGAGGGCAGGACGAACACCAGGGCCATGCACAAGGCCAGAACACGGAACGCGATACACATGACTGCTGCATGAATGAATTTGCCGAGTCGGGCAACCCTGCGCCCGACTCATTCGTCCCAAAGTGGCGCATCTGCCCCAGGGGAAGCGGCGCGACAGGCGCGCTCGGGCGAACGTCCCGCGCGCTCAGGCGGGCGCGACCTCACGTGGCCGCCCGTCCGCCCCGAACCGCCCGGCGAGCGTCGGCGGCACCGGCCCGCCGGTCGCCCAGTCGAGCAGCTGCGCGGTGTGCACCACCGGCGCCCCGGCCGCCTCGCCGATCTGCATCATGCAGCCGATGTTCCCCGCCGCGATCACGTCGGGGGCGAGGGCGGCCAGCGTCGCCACCTTGCGCGCCTTCAGCTCGCCCGCGATGGCGGGCTGCATCAGGTTGTAGGTCCCGGCGGATCCGCAGCAGAGATGCGGGTCGCGCGGCTCGCGCACTTCGAACCCCGCCTCGCGCAGCAGGGACTTGGGGGCCTCCTTCACCTGCTGTCCGTGCTGGAGCGAGCAGGCGGAATGATAGGCGACTTTCAGCGGCGGCGCGGCGGGTCCGCCCTCGGGCAATTCCAGCCCGATCTCCTCCATCAGCTCCGAAATGTCGCGGGCGAGGCCGGCGACCCGCATCGCATCGGCGTGCATCGGATCGCCCTCGAACATGTGGCCGTAGTCCTTCACCGTGGTCCCGCAGCCCGAGGTGTTGATCACGATGGCGTCGAGCCCGTCGCCCTCGATCTCCCGCGTCCACGCCGCGATATTGGCGGCGGCGGAGCCATGCGACAGCGCGGTCTTGCCCATGTGATGGGTGAGCGCCCCGCAGCAGCCCATGCCCTTGGCCACCACCACCTCGCAGCCATGGCGGGTCATCAGGCGGATGGTGGCCGCGTTGATCTCGGGGTCGAGCGCGCGCTGGGCGCAGCCGGTCAGCAGGGCGACGCGGCGCCGGCGCGGCCCGGCGGAGGGGATGACGCCCGGCTGGTCCGCCGCCGACGGCCCCGCGACCCGGGCGGGCGCGATGGCGAGCATCGCCCGCAGCCGCGCCGGCATCAGGGCCGCCAGCGGCTTCGCCAGCCGCGCCCCCCTCATCGCCAGCCGGAACCGCCCCGGATAGGGCAGGATCCGCGCCAGCGCCGCGCGCAGAACCCGGTCGGCTAACGGGCGGCGATAGGTCTTTTCGATATGTTCGCGGGCATGGTCGACCAGGTGCATGTAGTTCACGCCCGACGGGCACGTGGTCATGCAGGCGAGACACGACAGGCAACGGTCGACATGGCGGACCACTTTTTCGTCGGCCGGGCGACCGGATTCCAGCATCTCCTTGATCAGGTAGATGCGCCCGCGCGGGGAATCCAGTTCGTCGCCCAGCACCTGATAGGTGGGGCAGGTGGCCGTGCAGAACCCGCAATGCACGCAGGCCCGCAGGATCTTGTTGGAATGCGCGATGGCCGGATCGCGCAGCTGGTCGGGGGTGAAGAGCGTCTGCATCTCAGCCTCGCATCCTTCCGGGGTTGAGCACGCGTCTGGGGTCGAACCTGGCCCGCAGCCCTTCGGAGAGCAGGGCGAGCGCCGGGGTCTCGGGCTGGAACGCGCCGGTCGCGGCGCGGTAAGGCGCGGCGGCGCGGATCAGCGAGGCGTGGCCCTTCAGCCGGGCCGCGGCGGCGCGGATGGCGGCGGCGGCCGCGTCGGTCTCGGGCGCGAGCAGCCACACCAGACCCCCGCCCCAGTCGTAGAGCGCGGCGTCGGGCGCGACCTCCGCCACGAAGCCCGGCGCGTCGGAGGGGCGGAGCGAGACCCTCCACACCGCGCCCGGCCGGTTGGCGAAGGCGGTCACGTCGCGCACCGCGCGCCAGGTGGCGGCGGTCGAGACCGGGTCGTCGTCGGTCTCCGCCGTCCCGAACCTTCCCAGCAGGCGGGCGAGACGCCCGGTGCGGTAGGCGACGGAGGGGCCCAGGCCCTCCACCCGGATCAGCGTGCGCGGATCGCCGCCCATGATCGTGGCCGGCAGATGCGCCGCGCCGGAGACGTCGTAGGGAGAACCCAGCGCCGCGGTCATCGCGCCCAGCGCCTCGGCGTCGGTCAGCCCGCGCAGGGTGAGGGTGGCCGCGGCCTCGGGCGCCGGCGCCAGCTTGAAGGCGAGCTCGGTCAGCACGCCCAGCGTCCCCCAGGATCCGGCCAGCAGCTTCACCAGGTCGTAGCCGGTGACGTTCTTCATCACCCGCCCGCCGTTCCGAAGAACCTGGCCGGTCCCGTCGACGAAGCGCACGCCCAGCAGCGCGTCCCGGCACGCCCCCGACTGCACCCGGCGGGGCCCCGAGACGTTGCAGGCCGTCACCCCCCCGATGGTCGGCTCGCCGCCGCCGCCGAGCAGCGGGCGATGGTCCATCGGCTCGAAGGCCAGCCGCTGCCTTTCGGCGGCGAGCAGCGCCTCGATCTCCGCCAGCGGCGTGCCGGCGCCGGCCACCAGCGTCAGCGCCCCCGGCTCGTAGAGCGTCACGCCCGAGAGGCCGGCGGTCGACAGCGTCGCCCCCGCCTGCACCGGCCGGCCCAGCGCCAGCCGCGAGCCGCCCCCCCGGATCTCCACCGGGGCGGTCAGGCCGGCGACGGCCTCGGCCAGTTCGGCCTCGCTCTGCGGTTCCAGCATTCTCTCTCCTTCGCCGGGCCTCACGGGACCCGACCTCGCAACCCGCGCCCGCCGGCGGTCACGCCGGCGCGCCTGCGGGGCTCCTCCTGCCTTCAGGAGGAGACGGGCCCCGCAGGCGCCCCCCCCCTCGGTTCCGGTTCAGACCGCGCGCCCGTTCCGCATGTCGAGCGGGAACACCTTGGCCGGGTTCAGCAGCCAGGCCGGGTCGAACACGTCCTTCATCGCCATCTGCGCCTCGAGATCGGCCTGCCCGTACTGCTTGCCCATCAGGTCGCGCTTCTCCACCCCCACCCCATGCTCGCCGGTCAGGCAGCCGCCCTGCTCGACGCACAGGATCAGGATCTCCGCGCCCAGCGCCTCGGCCTTGCGCAGCTCCTCGGGGTTGTTCGCATCGAACATGATCAGCGGGTGCAGGTTGCCGTCGCCCGCGTGGAACACGTTGGCCACCTTCAGCCCGTAATCCGCCGCCAGCTCCTCCATCCGCTTCAGGGTCTGCGGCAGGGCCGAGGTCGGGATGGTCCCGTCCATGCAGAGATAATCCGCCACCTGCCCCGTGGCGCCGAAGGCCGCCTTGCGCCCGGCCCAGATCGCCTTCGACTGCGCCTCCGACGCGCTTTCGCGCAGGGTGGTCGGGTTGTGGCGCTCCGCGATCGCCTTGATCCGCGAGAGCTGGTCGTCGATCTCGGTCTTCGAGCCCTCGACCTCCACGATCAGAAGGGCCTCGGCATCCATAGGGTAGCCGGCGCCGCAGAACGCCTCGGTCAGGTGGATGATCGGCTTGTCCATGAACTCGATCGCCACCGGCAGCACGCCGGCGCGGATGATGTCGGACACGCACCGGCCCGCGGTCACCGCCGAGTCGAAGGCGATCAGGATCGGCCGCGCGCCCTCGGGTTTCGGCAGGATGCGGAGCGTCGCCTCCGTCACCACGCCGAGCTGCCCTTCGGACCCGCAGATCAGGCCGAGCAGATCGTAGCCGGCGGCGTCCATCGCCGGGCCGCCGATCTCGATCACCTCGCCGGCCATGGTCACCATGGTCACGCCCAGCAGGTTGTTCGTCGTCACCCCGTATTTCAGGCAATGCGCTCCGCCGGAATTCATCGCGATGTTGCCCGCGATGGCGCAGGCGAGCTGGCTGGACGGGTCGGGCGCGTAGAACCAACCGTCCGCCTCCACCGCGCCCGTCACCGACAGGTTGGTTCGCCCGGTCTGCACCCGGATCAGGCGGTTGGCGTAATCCGTCTCCAGCACCGCGTTCATGCGGGCGACGCCCAGCACCACCGCGTCGGCGGTCGGCAGCGCCCCGCCGGTCAGCCCGGTGCCCGAGCCCCGGGGGATCACGGGGACTCCCTCGGCCGAGCAGATGCGCAGGATCGCGGCGACCTCCTCGGTGGTCCGCGGCAGGGTCACCGCCAGCGGCGGACAGGAATAGATCGAGAGCGCGTCGCAGTCGTAGGCCCGCGTCTGGCGCGGGTCGGAGATCAGGCCGTCCTCGGGCAGCGCCTCGGCCAGCCGGGCGACGATGGCGTCGCGGCGGGCGAGGATGTCGGGGTTGGCTGCGGGCATGTCCATATGGGTCGCCTCCCGTGGCGGATCCGGAGGAGGGCGAGCATGCGTCCGCTTCCCCGCTTTGCCAACCCGCGCCCTGCGCGGGGCGGAGCGGTATTCCGCAGGATGGCGCCCGCCCATCGCCACGACTGGGCAGAGGCGGCCTTCCGGGCTAGCATCGCTCCGCCCCCCGACCGTGGCGGCGCGCCCTGCGACAAGGAAGACGCCCGCATGGAAAACACGGCCGAGCTCCTGCCCCGTTTCTTCTCCTGGGCCGACATCGCGGCGCTGGCGATGTTCCTGCTGACCTGGAACGGCATGACCTGGCTGATCGAGCGCGACGGCGGCGCGCCCTCCGTCCAGCGGATCATGGCCGCGCATCGCACCCGCTGGATGCTGGTGATGCTGGAGCGGGAGACGCGGATCATGGACGCGGCCCTGCTCACCGCGCTGCGCGCCGGCGCCTCGTTCTTCGCCTCGGGCGCGATGATCGCCATCGGCGGCGTGGTGGCGATGATGGGTCAGTCCGAGCGCCTGCTCTCCGTCGCCCATGACCTGCGCCTCGACATGGCGATGACCCAGGCGGGGTGGGAGGCGAAGCTCCTGGTGCTGGCGCTGGTGCTGTCCTCCGCCTTCGCCAAGTTCGTCTGGGCGCATCGGCTCTTCGGCTATTGCGCGGTGCTGATGGGGGCGGTGGGGCCCGGCGGCTCGGGCGAGGCGCAGAACCGGATGCTGGCGCGCAAGGCCGCGGCGATCAACATCACCGCGGCGAAGAACTTCAACCGCGGCATCCGCACCGTCTATTTCGCCATCGCCATGCTGACCTGGCTGCTGGGGGCGGCGCCCTTCGCGCTGGCGACGCTGGCGACGCTCGCCACGCTCTACCGACGCGAATTCCGCTCCGCCTCGCGCGATGCGCTGCTGGCGGAGGGGGAGGCGCATCCCGCCCTGCCGCCCCTGCCCGACCCCGATCACCCCGAGCGCGTCGGCCGCTGATCCGCCCCGAGCGCTCGCCTAGTTGCGCGGCGGGCGGCTGCGATAGGTGGGCAGGCGCCAGCCGAACAGCAGGCTCCCCGCCCTCAGCGCCAGCGTGACCACGCCGCAGATCGCCAGCGCCTCGACCATCGCCGCGCCGAGCCCCAGCGCCGCCACCCCGGCCGCCGCGCCGACCAGGGCCGCGGTGACGTAGAGCTCGCCCTGCCGCAGCACCAGCGGCACCTCGTTGCAGACCACGTCGCGCATCAGCCCGCCGAAGCAGCCGGTCATCACCCCCATCACCACCGTCGCCGTCGGCCCCGCGCCCGAGGCCGTGGCCGCCGACACGCCCGCCGTCACCGCGACGGGAAGCGCCGCCGCGTCGAGCCAGTCGAGCGCCCGCCGGCGCGACGCGATCCATGGGGCCCATAGGAACATGATGGTCCCGCCGGCGGCGGCGACCGCGAGGTTCGCAGGATCGGCCACCCAGAACACCGGGCTGCGATCCAGGATCACGTCGCGCAAGGTGCCGCCGCCGACCGCGGTCAGCGTGGCGATGAAAAGAAACCCCACGGGATCGAGCTGCGCCCGGCTCGCCGCCAGCCCGCCCGACAGCGCGAACACGAAGACCGACGCGAAATCCAGCGCCTCGCCCGGGGTCACGCGGCCGCCTCCGGCCCCGCCCCCGCCCGGCTCACAGCAGGTCGCCGACGCCCGCGTCGCGCGCCCAGCCGGCGAGCGAGCCGCGCAGATTGACGTCGCCGCGCTTGATGCCGGCCTCGATCACGCCGCGCGCCTCGCGCAGGTCGACCGAGCGCAGCAGCCGCTTGACGGGGCCGATGGAGGCCGGGCGCATCGACAGCGTGCGCAGCCCCACGGCCGACAGCGCCAGCGCCTCCAGCGGACGGCCCGCATCCTCCCCGCAATAGCTGAGCGCGGTGCCATGCTCGTCGCAGCGGTCCACGATCATGCGGATGAAGCTGAGATAGGAGGCGTTGAAGGCGTCGTAGCGCCGCCGCACCCGCTCGTTCTCCCGGTCCGCGGCGAAGAAGAACTGCTTGAGGTCGTTGCCGCCGATCGAGATGAAATCGGCTTCGCGGAAGAAGTGGTCCGGCGCGAAGGCGAGGCTGGGCGTCTCCAGCATCGCCCCGATTTCCAGCCGCTGCGGCGCGGGGCGGCCGTTGCGGATATGCCGCTCCAGCTGCTCCAGCGTCATGGCGCGGGCCTGGGAGAATTCGGAGGCCTGGGCGACCATCGGGAACATGATGGCGAAGGACCGCCCCGCCGCCCCGCGCAGCAGGGACTGCAGCTGCATCTTCAGTATGTTGGGCCGGTCGAGGGAGATCCGGATCGCCCGCCAGCCCAGCGCCGGGTTCGGCTCCTCCAGCCGCTTCATGTAGGGCAGGACCTTGTCCGACCCGATGTCGAGCGTGCGGAACACCACGCGCTTGCCCTGCGCATTGGACAGCACCCGGTCGTAAAGCGCCGCCTGCTCGCCGCGCATCGGCACGCGGGAGCGGATCAGGAACTGAAGCTCGGTCCGGTAGAGCCCCACGCCCTCCGCCCCCGACCCCGCCAGCGAGGGCAGGTCGGTCAGAAGCCCGGCGTTCATGTGCAGCGCCACCCGGACCCCGTCGAGCGTCAGGGCGGGTTCGTCGCGCAGCGCCTGCCAGGCCTCCATCGCCTGGGCGCGCATGTCGAGCTTTTCGCGAAAGGCGCCCAGCACGGTCTCGTCGGGGCGCAGATGCACCGCGCCGACATCGCCGTCGACCAGAATGCGGTCGCCGTTGCGCGCCTCGAGCGTGATCCGCTCGGACTGGATCACCAGCGGAATCGCCAGCGCCCGGGCGACGATGGCGGCATGGGAGCCGATGGCTCCTTCCTCCAGCACCACGCCGGCGAGGCTGTTGCCGTAGTCCAGCAGCTCGCCGGGTCCGATGTTGCGCGCGACCAGCACCGCGCCCGGCGGCACGTCGCGCTGGCCGCGCTCGCCGGCCAGATGACGCATCAGCTTGTTGGCGAGGTCGTCGAGATCGTGCGCCCGTTCGCGCAGATAGGGATCGGCGATCCGCGACAGGCGGGCGCGCACCGCGGTCTGCTCGCGTTCCACCGCGACCTCCGCCGCGAGCCCCGAATCGACGGAAGCCAGCATCCGCCGGAGCCACCCCTTGTCATGGGCGAACATCCGGTAGGCTTCGAGCACGTCGCGATGTTCGCCGGCCGCCCCCAGCAGGTCGCCGGCCAGCAGGTCGTCGACCTCCCCGCGCAGCGCCTCCACCGCTTCGGTCAGGCGGCGGCGCTCCTCCTCCACGTCCTCGGCCACGGGGTTCGCCAGCATCACCCGGGGCTCGTGCAGATGCACCACGCCCTCGCAGGCGCCTTCCTGGGCGGAGACGCCGCGGGTGTAGAACGGCCGCACATGGGAGCCCGCGAGCTCCGCGTCGCCCTCGCCCAGGAAGGCGCCGAGCTCGGTCATCTCGGCCAGCAGCATCGCAACCACTTCGAGCCCGTGCACGTCGTCCTCGGTGTAATGGCGCGCTTCGCGGTTCTGCACCACGAGCACGCCCATCACTTCGCCCAGGCGCTGGATCGGCACGCCGAGGAAGGAGAGATAGACCTCCTCCCCCGTGCCCGGAATATACTGGAAGCCACGGGTGTTCTGGGCGTCGGCGGTCTTGATCGGCTCGGACCGGCTGGCGATCTGGCCGACGAGGCCCTGGCCGACCAGCAGGAAGGCCCGGTGCACCGAGTCGCGGTTGAGCCCCTCGGTCGCGCAGAGTTCCAGCTTGCGGTCGCCGCGGCGCAGGTAGATCGAGCACACCTCGGTCGACATCGACGACGCGATCAGCGTCACGATGGAGTCGAGCCGCTGCTGGCCGTCGCCGGCCTCGGCCATGACGCCGGACAGGCGCTTGAGCAGCAGGCGCGAGCCGCCGCCCGCGCCGCCGCCGGGCGCGTCCTGCGCCCGGGAGGCCGGAGCGCCGGCGCCTTCCGGCGCGGTCATGAGGTGGGCTCCGTCATCACGACGCCGGTCAGGCCGCGTGGAGTTCGAAGGCCGCGTGCAGGGCCTGCACCGCAAGCTCCATGTACTTGCGGTCGACCAGCACCGAGACCTTGATCTCGGACGTGGTGATCACCTTGATGTTCACCCCCTCGGAGGCCAGCGCCCGGAACATCCGCTGGGCGACGCCGGCATGGGACCGCATGCCGATGCCCACCACCGAGATCTTGGCGACCGCGTCGTCCACCACCATCTCTCGCCAGGCCACGTCGCCGGCGGCCGCGGCCCCTTCCAGCGCCTTGCGGGCCTTGGCCACGTCGTCGACGGGCAGCGAGAAGGTCATGTCGGTGCGCCCGTCGGCGGAGATGTTCTGCACGATCATGTCGACGATCACGCCGGCATCGGCCAGCGGGCCGAAGATGGCGGCGGCGACGCCGGGCCGGTCCTCGACCCCCAGCACGGTGATCTTGGCTTCGTCGCGCGAGAAGGCGACGCCCGAGACGATCCTCGATTCCATGATTTCATCCTCGTCGCAGACCAGCGTGCCCTCGTCGTCGGAGAAGGACGACCGCACCATGAGCCTTGTCTTGTAGCGCAAAGCGAGCTCGACCGAACGGGTCATCAGCACTTTCGCGCCCTGCGAGGCCAATTCCAGCATCTCCTCATAGGCGATGCGGTCGAGCTTGCGGGCGCGTTTCTCGATGCGGGGGTCGGTGGTGTAGACCCCGTCGACGTCGGTGTAGATGTCGCAACGCTCCGCCCCCAGCGCGGCGGCGAGCGCCACGGCGGTGGTGTCGGACCCGCCGCGGCCCAGCGTGGCGATGCGCCCGTCGGGGCCGATGCCCTGGAAACCGGCGATGACCGCATGCAGGCCTTCGGAGAATTTCTGCATCAGCGCTTCGGTGCCGATGGATTCGATGCGCGCGGCGCCATGGGCGTCGTTGGTGCGCAGCGGGATCTGCCAGCCCTGCCAGGACCGGGCGGGCACGCCCATCTCCTGCAGCGCAAGGGCCATGAGGCCGGAGGTCACCTGCTCGCCCGACGCCACCACCGCGTCGTATTCGCGGGCGTCGTAGAAACCGGTCGCGGCGCCGCCGGGGGGTGTGGACGCCTCGCGCACCCAGCCGACCAGTTCGTTGGTCTTGCCGGACATGGCGGAGACGACGACGGCCACGTCATAGCCGGCGTCGACCTCGCGCTTGACCTTGCGGGCGGCGTTGCGGATGCGGTCCAGGTCGGCGACGGACGTGCCGCCGAATTTCATCACGAGTATGGGCATGGCGACCGCCTTCCGAGACGCTCCGGTCTTGCGAATGTCGGGCGCGTCTTACGGGTTAGCCGCGGCGCGCGCAAGGCGCGCCGCGGGGGGCCGACCCGGGCGGACCCGGGGCGGGGTCGGGGCGACGGTCACGGCGTCGCCGGCCATGTCCGCCGAACCTCGCATCCCGAAGCCCGGTCGGCCTGGCGCTTCGGCCCCGACATCGCGGGCGGCGCGATCGCCCCGTCGACAGCGGCCGGCTGGGCGCGATGCCGCCCGGCGTCCGCGCCATGGCGGTCGACCCGAGGGCGCGATCCGCATGGTCCGCCTCGCGCCGGCCGCGGAGGGGGCGCCGGAGCGTCGTGCCGCCCTGCCCGCGCCCTGAACGGAAAAGGGGCCCCGGCCTGGTCGCCGGAGCCCCCTCGCGGTCGCGTCGCCCCGGCCTCAGTGGCCGAGGATCTGGCTCAGGAACAGGCGGGTGCGGTCGGAGCGGGGGTTGAGGAAGAATTCCTCCGGCTCGTTCTGCTCCACGATCTGACCCTGATCCATGAAGATCACCCGGTTGGCCACCTGCCGCGCGAAGCCCATCTCATGGGTCACGCAGAGCATGGTCATCCCCTCCTCCGCGAGGCTGATCATGGTGTCGAGCACCTCCTTGATCATCTCGGGGTCAAGCGCCGAGGTCGGCTCGTCGAAGAGCATGATCCTGGGCTTCATGCAGAGCGACCGCGCGATCGCCACGCGCTGCTGCTGACCGCCCGAGAGCTGGCCCGGATATTTGTGGGCCTGGTCGGGGATCTTCACCTTCTCGAGGAAATGCATCGCCGTCTCCTCCGCCTCGCGGCGGGGAGTCTTGCGCACCCAGATCGGGGCCAGCGTGCAGTTCTCGAGGATGGTCAGGTGCGGGAAGAGATTGAAGTGCTGGAAGCACATCCCGACTTCCTTGCGGATCGTGTCGATGTTCTTGAGATCCGAGGTCAGCTCGGTCCCGTCCACCACAATGCGGCCCTGCTGATGCTCCTCCAGCCGGTTGATGCAGCGGATCAGGGTCGACTTGCCGGACCCCGAAGGCCCGCAGATCACGATGCGCTCGCCGCGGTTGACGGTGAGGTTGATGTCGCGAAGCACGTGGAACTCGCCGTACCACTTGTTCATCTTGCTGATCTGGATCGCGACTTCGTCGCTGACATTCATCGCAAGGCGGGCGGATTCGGCGGACTCGGGGGCCGCGACGGATGCGTCGGTCATGATGTCTCTCCTGGTCCCGGCTCAGTGATGGTCGGTCTTCAGCTTCTTCTCCAGGTACATCGAGTACCGGGACATTCCGAAGCAGAACACGAAGAAGAAAAGGGCGACGAAGACGTAGAACTCCCAGACCAGACCGTTCCAGTTCGAGTCGGCCCGGATCGGGGTGATCATGCCCACGGGGTCCAGAAGCCCGATCACCGACACCAGCGTCGTGTCCTTGAACAGGCCGATGAAGGTGTTGACGATGCCCGGGATCGAGATCTTCAGCGCCTGCGGCAGGATGATCAGGCGCATCGACTTCCAGTAGTCGAGCCCGAGGCTGTCGGCCGCCTCGTACTGGCCCGACGGCAGGGCGGCGAGGCCGCCGCGGATCACCTCGGCCATGTAGGCCGACGAGAACAGCGTGGCCATGATGACGACGCGCAGGATCAGATCGAGCGCGGTGCCCGGCGGGAAGAAGTAGTTCAGCAGCGACGAGGCCACGAACAGCAGGGTGATCAGCGGCACCCCCCGGATGAACTCGATGAACACCACGCAGACGGTCTTGATGAAGAACAGGTCCGACTTGCGCCCCAGCGCCAGCAGGATCCCGAACGGCAGCGAGGCGACGATGCCGGTGACCCCGATGACCAGCGCCAGCAGGAAGCCGCCGATCTTGGAGCTTTCGACCGATTCCAGCCCCAGCCCGCCCCAGATCAGGAAATAGGCGACGAAGGGATAGGCGAGCGAGAACCACAGCATCTTGCGGGGCAGCTGCTTGAACAGCACCGGCGCGATGGCGACGAACATCAGCAGGAAGGCCAGCGTCGGGCGCCAGATCAGCTCGTCGGGGTAGAAGCCGAACAGGAACTGGTTGAAGCGCTCGTTGATCACCGCCCAGCAGGCGAAAGCCCCCTCAACGCCGCGGGCGGCGGCGATCTCGCGGCACTCGGTCCGCGAGCCGGCGGACCAGACCGCATCGATGAAGGCCCATTGCAGCACGGCGGGGACCGTCATGATGATGATGATGGCCGCCACCAGGGTCAGGAACCCGTTGAACAGGGACGAGAACATGTTCGCCCGTATCCATTTCACCGCCCCCCGCTCCCGCGCGGGGGGCGGGCTCGCGGGGATCTGGCTGCGCGCGACGAAGGCGACGGTGTTGGCGTGGGTGTCCGACATCACATGTCCCTCTTGACGCGGGTCAGGTAGGTGACGTTCGGCCGATCGCCGAGCACCAGATAGCCGATGGCGGCGAGCTGCAACGCCAGCCCGCCGACGACCACGACCACATGCGGCAGCATCGGCAGCAGGCCGCCGATATCCGCGCCGCTCAGCGCCGCGACCACCCAAAGCACCGCGGTCAGCGCCGCGAAGTCCGCCACCCGGAAATGCTTGAACAGCCCGGTCAGCAGCGTCGCCATGCAGGATGCGGTCAGGGCGAGGTAGCTGATCTGCTCGATCATCGACCAGTCCACATAGGTCTCGCGCACCTCCGGCACATGGGCGAGGAACAGCCAGTCGAGCAGACCCACCAGAATCGCCGCGTAGAGCAGCACCACCAGGTTGAGGAACCCCGCCACCCCGTAGTTAGTCTTGTGCGCGGCGTCGCCCTTCTTGAGGTTGTCCCAGGGGCCGGTCATCTTGTCGAACAGCTTGGTCAGGGTGAAGGTGGTGCCCGCGGCGGACGTCCGCTCCACCAGCTTCACCTGCTCGTTGTAGAGGTTCATCACCATCGAGATGGTGAGCGAGATGCACAGGTAGAACGCCATCAGCAGCAGCAGCGTCTCGAACTCGCGCCCGGTCTGGTTGAGCGTGATGCCCCCCAGCGTGCCGGTGGCGTCCATGTAGCCGACCGCGATGGCCAGCGACGAGTTCTTGGTGAGGTTCAGATACTGCGAGATCAGCGGCGGAATGATCACCCGCAGCGCCTGCGGCAGGATCACCAGCCGCATGGTGCGGTTGGCGCGCAGGCCGAGCGCGAAGGCGGCCTCGGACTGCCCCCCGCTGACCGACTGGATGCCGGCGCGGACGTTCTCGGCGATGAAGGCGCCGGTGTAGATCGACAGCGCCAGCCACAACGCGACCAGGCTGTTGCGCATGTAGATGCCGCCCTGGAAGTTGAAGCCCTGCAGCGTCGGCTCCTCCACCACCATCGGCGCGCCGGAGAACAGCGAGATCAGCAGGAACGCCGCCAGCGGCGGCAGGACCCACAGGGCGAGCCGCACGCGGCCGACCGGCAGGATGCGCCCGGTGTCCTGCTGGATCGCCTTGGCGCGGCGGCCGTACCAGATCGAGCCGACGATGCCGGCGACCAGCGCCAGGATCACCAGGGACGAGCCCGTGCCGAAGATCAGGCCGGGGACGTAGAAGCCGCGATTGGTCGCGACCACGCCGCTGTCCATCAGGCCGAAGAAGTCGAAGGGCTGCGCCTGGCGGGGCGAGGGCAGGTATTCGTCGAACACCGCCGACAGCAGCAGGATCTGGATCAGCACCGGGACGTTGCGCACGCCCTCGATGTAGACCGTCATCACCTTGGAGATCAGCCAGTTGTTCGACAGGCGCAGCACGCCCGCGACCACGCCGAGGATGGTGGCGGTGATGCAGCCCAGCACGGCGATCAGCAGCGTGTTCAGGATGCCCACCACCGCCGCGGTGGCGTGCGACGACCTCGACGTGTAGTCGATCAGCCGCTGATTGATGTCATAGGACGCCGGCTCCGACAGGAACCCGAAATCGAAGGTCTTGCCCAGCGCCGCGAGGTTCGCGATCACGTTGGACACGAGGTAGCTCACCCCGAGGATCACCAGCACCAGCGCGATGATCTGAATGGTCACCGACCGGTACCGCGTATCCGTCCAGAGCATCCCCAGCCGGAAATCCACGCGGGGCGCGTCCGTCATGGCCGCCATGGCCAGCTCCTTCACCTGTTGCGCGCCCGACCTCCCCAGGCCGCCGGTTGATCCGGTCGTGCCGCGGCGGGCGTCCGATTAAGCGAGAGGGGCGCGCCGTTTCCGGCGCGCCCCGTTTTCTCAGCCGGCGTTCAACGGAACGGCGGGGAGTACTGCAGACCGCCCTGGGTCCAGAGCGCGTTCAGGCCGCGCTCGAGCCCCACCTCGGTGTCGGCGCCGAGATACTTGGCGAAGATCTCGCCGTAGTTGCCCTCGGCCTTGATCACGTGGACGGCGAAGTCCTTGGGCAGGCCCAGCATCGCGCCGTACTCGCCCTCGGTGCCGAGCATCCGGTTGATCTCGGGGTTCTCGGTGCCCTTGGCCATCTCTTCGACGTTGTCCTTGGTCACGCCCAGTTCTTCGGCGATCAGCAGGACGTTGTAGGACCAGCGCACCACGTCGCCCCACTCATTGTCGCCATGGCGCACGACCGGGCCGAGCGGCTCCTTGGAGATGATCTCGGGCAGGATGATGTGGTCCTTCGGCGCTTCGAAGGTCGAACGCGAGGCGGCGAGCGCCGAGCTGTCGGTGGTGTACACGTCGCAGGCGCCGGCGAGATACTTCTGCTGGGCCTCGGCGTTGGTCTCGATCGGCACCGGCTCGTAGCTCATGCCGTTCACGCGGAAGTAGTCCGCCAGATTGAGCTCGGTGGTGGTGCCGGTCTGGATGCAGACCGTGGCGCCGTCGAGCTCCTTGGCGGAGGTCACGCCGAGCGCCTTGGGCACGAGAAAGCCCTGGCCGTCGTAGTAGTTCACGCCGGCGAAATCGAACTTCAGGTCGACGTCGCGGGAGAAGGTCCAGGTGGTGACGCGCGACAGCATGTCGATCTCGCCGGAGGCGAGCGCGGTGAAGCGGGTCTTGGCGGTGGTGGGCGTGAACTTCACCGCCTTCGGATCGCCGAAGACGGCGGCGGCGACGGCGCGGCAGACGGCGACGTCGAAGCCGGCCCATTCGCCGTTCGCATCGGTGAACTCGAAGCCGGCGACGCCGGTGGCGACGCCGCAGGTGAGGAAGCCCTTGGCCTTCACGTCGTCAAGCGTCGCGGCCGACGAGGCGCCCGCAGACAGCGCCACGGCGGCGGCGGCGGCGCCGATCAGGTGGTTGAGTTTCATAGGTGAATATACCTCTTCCTGTGGGGATCCGGAACCTGGCGTCCCGTTTGTTTCTCGTCCGTCGGCCCAAGCCCCGGACGTATGCGCGTGTTCCGCCTGAGCGGCAGCGGTCTCTCCGCCCATCACGAACAATGAACGCTGCCTTCACAGAAGGTCAAGCCCTGCCCACGCCTCCGTCACGCCTCAAAGCGGCGAGATGATGAAAGCCTGTTGTCGAGGCGCCTTACGCGCTCGGCGCCTTGGAAAACGGCGCAGGGCGAGTCCGGAATCGCGCCGCGCGGCGTATTGATTCCGTTCGCTGATTCGGCGAATATATTGACGCAGCGTCGCGATAAGTTGCGAAAACTTTACCGTTTGGGCACCTGGACAGATGCGGTTCCGCCGCCAGGGGCTCTCCCCTGGGGCGAGTCAGGCGACGCGCAGAAAGCCGGAGAGCGGCGCCCCATCCGGCATCCGCGCCTCGATCAGCCATGGCTCTCGCAGCATCTCGGACACTTCGGCGAGCGGGGGGCCTTCGCGGCAGGCGTCCAGCATCTCGAACACCGCGGTTTCGGGGCCGACCGCCATCAGTTCCACCGACCCGTCGGAGAGATTGCGCACATAGCCCCAGAGACCGAGCGACCACGCCGTCGAGCAGGCCCAGTCCCGATATCCCACGCGCTGGACCTTGCCACGGATGATGGCCCGCACGGCGATGTGGTTCATGGCGCAGTCCCCGGAATAGGCGTCGCGGCGTTTGCGAAATGGTAGCGCAGGCGCGCGCCGCGATACAGTCCCGAGCGCGCGCGACGCATGTCGCCTTGGTTCATGGCCCGGGGAGGGCGATCAGGCGCCGAAGGGAAGGCGGCGCAGCAGCCGGAACGGCGCGCCGTCGCCGGGGTCGCCGAAAAGCGCGACCTCGCGCACCGGCAGGGGGGCCGCGCAGAACGGCGCCACATGGGGGGCGAGCGCCGCGGCGGTGGCGGCGAGGTCCTCGGGCGCCAGCGCCGAAGACAGCGTCAGGTGAAAGCGGAACCCCTCGCCCACATAGGGATAGCCCCAGCGGGCCAGCATCGCCTCATGCTCCGGCGACAGCGGGTTCAGTCGGCGCCGCGCCAGCTCCGCCTCCGACGGCGGCGCGCGGAAGGCGTCCAGCGCCTCGACGCAGGTCATCGCCAGCGCCGCCATGTCGGGGGAGGGCGCGGAGAGGCGCAACGACGCGAACCGGCCCGAGGCATGCAGGCCCAGCGGCGGCGCTTCGAACGGCGCGATCCTCGCCGCCATGTCCTGCGCCGCCGCAAGCAGGCCGGCGGCGTCCGTGCCGTCCGCCAGCGCGAAAGGCGGCTTCAGGGTGCCGTGAAAACCGTAGCGGCGGGGCGAGGTGGTGAGGTCGAGCGCGTCCCCCGGCAGGCCCGCGACATCGGGGCGGGGCGGGATCTCTCCCGTCTCCGCGTCCCAGCCGAGCCAGGCCGAGCCGAAGCGCCAGAGGGGGGAGCCCGCCTCCGGCGCGTAGTAGATCGCGTAGCGCGCGAAACCCTCGATGCCGGTCATGGCTCCCCCCTCCGCTCGGGCCTCAGCCCGGATAGGCCACGGCTTCCTGCCGCTGCTGTCCCAGCCCTTCGACCCCCAGCTCCAGCACGTCGCCGGGGCGCAGGAAGCGCTGCGGCTTCATCCCCATGCCGACGCCGGACGGGGTGCCGGTGCAGATCAGGTCGCCCGGCATCAGCCGCATGAAGCGGCTCATGTAGGAGACGATCTCGGCCACCGAGAAGATCATGTCGGCGGTGTTGGAATCCTGGGCGGGCGCGCCGTTGAGCGTCAGCCACAGGCGCAGCGCCTGCGGGTCGGGGACCTCGTCCGCGGTCACCATCCACGGGCCGGTCGGGCCGAAGCCGGGGGCGGACTTGCCCTTGACCCACTGGCCGCCGCGCTCCTGCTGCCACTCGCGCTCCGACACGTCGTTGACCACGCAATAGCCGGCGACGCGGGAGAGCGCATCGGCCTCCGATACATGCTCGGTCTCCTGACCGATCACCACGCCGAGCTCGCATTCCCAGTCGGTCTTCACGCTGTCCTTGGGGATCACCAGCACGTCGTTCGGCCCGGCGAGGCAGGACGCGGCCTTGGTGAAGACGATCGGCTCCTTGGGATGAGGCATCCCGCTTTCGTCGGCGTGCAGGCCGTAATTCAGCCCGATGGCGTGGAAGGTCGGGACCCGGCCGAGGCAGGCGCCGATCCGGTCCGGGGCGACCGCGGGCAGGCTCTCGGGGTCGAGCGCGCGCAGCGTGTCGAGCGCGCCGGGGGTCAGCGCCTCTCCCGACAGGTCGGCGAGCCTGGCGCTCAGGTCCCTGACCCCGCCCTCGGCGTCGAGCATCCCCGGCTTCTCATGGCCCTTCGGGCCCCAGCGCAGCAGCTTCATCGCGATCTCCCTCTTGTCGCTCCCCGACGCCTTCCCGGCCCCGGATCAGCCGATATCGAACACCAGACAGGTGGTGGTGGCTGAGGCGTAGACCTTGCCCGCCGCGTCGACCAGCGTGCCGTCCGCGGTCGCGGTCTGGCGTCCCACATGACGGGCGACGCCCAGCGCGCGCAAGGTTCCGCTGTCCTCCCGCGCGCCGCGCAGGATGTTCACCTTGTATTCGAGCGTCAGGTAGCCCTTGCCCCTGGGCAGCCGCGTATGAATCGCGCAGCCCATGGCGCTGTCGAGCAGCACGCCATACCAGCCGCCATGCACCGAGCCGATGGGATTGTAGAGGTCGAAGGAGGTGTCGCCCTCGAAGGTCACCTCGCCCTCGCCCACCTCGGTCAGCCGGAAGTTCAGCAGGCGGGCGATGGGGGCGGCGGGGAACAGGCCGTCGCGGACCTTTTCAAGCATTTCACGCCCGGTCAGCGCCGCCATCTGGGCGGGCGTGGGCATGTCCGCGATGCTTCGGGGCCAGAACGGGGCGGGGCGGGGGTCGGTCATCTCGGGTCCTCGCGGCTGGACGGGTCGGGGTCCGGGTCAGGACAGCAGGTCGAGCAGCCGTCGGGCCTGCAGGAAATCGGCGCGTTTCAGCGCGGCCACTTCCGCGGCCTCCTCATCCTCGCCCCAATGCTCGGCCTGGAAGTCCTCGTCGAGCCGCGACAGCCGCCAGCCCGTCTCCGCGTCCAGCGCATCGTCCGAGACCGCGAGCCCCAGCACCAGCGAGCCCGAGAGCGTCACCAGGTCATGCAGGGCCGCCAGCCGGTAGGCGTCATGCGCCTCCACCGCCGCGGTCAGCGCGGCGAGCGCTTCGGGAGGTTGCGCCACATGCATCACGCCTTCGGCGCGGGTCAGGCGGGCGCCGTGGCGGGTCTCGGCCCAGTCGAGCCACGGATCCCATTGCGCCGCCTGCCGCTCGGCCAGCGGGCGGGGATGCGGGGCGCGGTAGCACAGAAGGTCGGAGCCGCCGTATTCCGCGATCATCGCCACCACCTCGGCCTTGTAGACGCCGAGCCGGTCGATGACGGTGTTGAGCGTGCGGGTCAGCGGCAGGGTCGCGGGATCAAGCCGGTCGCCTTGCGCGTTCCACTCCGCCGCCGTCGCCTCGCCCAGCGCGCGGGTGGGGGCGAGCAGCGGCGCGCCCCCCGGCGTGCGCAGGGGTTTCGAATCGAGCCGGATGGCGTAGCCGGCGCCGTCCGCGGCGGGCTCGGCGACGGCTTGGGTCCAGAAGCGCTTGGGCGCGGGTCCGCTGGCGGCCATGGTCAGCCCCTTCCTTCCAGCGCGGTCAGCGCCGCGTCGAGATCCTCGAAGCCATGGATCACCGCATGGGCCCCGGCGGCGCGCAGCCGCGCCTCGTCATGATAGCCCCAGGCGACGGCCAGCGCCGCGAAACCGGCGTTGCGTGCCATTTCCATGTCGTATTCGGTGTCGCCGATCATCACCGCATGCGCCGCCTCCGCCCCGGTCTCGTCCAGCGCGCGCAGCAGCATCGACGGATGGGGCTTGGAGGGGTGGTCGTCCGCGGTCTGCAGGGTCTGGAAGAACCCGCCCAGATCATGGGCGGCGAGCGCATGGTTCAGCCCGCGCCGCGCCTTGCCGGTGGCGACCCCCAGCAGCGTATCCGCCCGCGCGCCGAGCCGGGTCACCGCGTCGCGCGCGCCGGGATACAGGGGCGAGGCCGCCTCCCCCCCCGTCTCCGCCCGCATCGCCATGAACGCCCCGCGATAGGCGTCGCAGAGCCGGTCGATCGTCGCGGCGTCCTCGGACGGCGCGAGCCGGCGGAACGCCTCGGGCAGCGACAGTCCGATGATCGCGAGCGTGTCGGAGGGGGGAGGCGGCGCGCGATGCTCGGCCGCGAAAGCGCGGTCCATCGCGGCGAGGATCTGCGCCTGGCTGTCGATCAGGGTGCCGTCCATGTCGAAGACGACCAGTCGAAGAGGGCTTGCGGCGGTCACTGGCTCGGGCTCCGGCGGCGTCGGCGCGGCCCCGGCGGAGGGGGCGAGCCGGGGGTTTCGGGTAGCGCCCGGGGGCCGGGCTGTCCAGATGCGCAAGGGCGCGGGGGCGCCCCGGCCTTGCTACCGGTCCGGGTCGAACGGGTCCGCGGGGGCGTTGGCCACTTTCCAGCCGAAGGTGTCCCAGGTCCGGGCCATATGCTCGGGCAGCGGGGCGGCCACGGTGAGCATGCGCTTGGTATGCGGATGCTCGATGGTCAGGGACCGCGCGTGCAGGTGCAGCTTGCGGCTGATGATGCCGCCCAGCTGCGCGCCCCAGCCGTCGCCGTCATTGGTCAGGCCGGAGCCGCCGTATTTGCCGTCGCCGACCACCGGCGTGCCGAGCGCCCACATATGGGCGCGCAGCTGGTGGGTGCGCCCGGTGATCGGCGACAGCGCCACCCAGGCCGCGCGGGTGCCGACGGCTTCGAACACCTGGTATTCGGTCAGCGCGCGCTTTGCGCCCTCGGTCTTGGCCACTTCGTCGGGATGGACCAGGCGCATCTTCTCGCCCTCCCCGCCCGCGCCGCGGCCCGGGGCCTTCACCAGCCCCCAGCGGATCGCGCCCTGCTCGGGGTCGGGCACGCCCGAGGTCACCGCCCAGTAGATCTTGCGCGTGTTGCGGTGGCGGAAGCCCGCGGTCAGCGCCCGGGCCGCCGCCGGTGTGCGCGCCAGAACCAGCACGCCCGAGGTGTCGCGGTCGAGCCGGTGCACCAGCTTCGGCGCCTCGTCGAACCCGAATTTCAGCGCCTCCGACAGCCCGTCCACATGCCGCTCGGTCTGGCCCGAGCCGCCCTGGACGGCGAGGCCGGCGGGCTTGTTGAGCACGATCAGATGGTCGTCGCGATAGATCACCGCGTCGCGGATCATCGCGGCGTCGCCGGGCGCGATGCGGGCGCGGGCCTCGGCCCGCTCGGCCTCGCGCCGCGCCAGATATTCCGGGGTCTCGTCGGGCATCGGCGGCACGCGCACCACCTGCCCGACCGCAAGCCGGTCGGCGGCCTTGGCGCGCGCGCCGTCGATGCGCAGCTCGCCCTTGCGCAGCATCTTCTCGATGCGTCCCTGGGACAGCTGCGGGAACCGCTTGCGCACCCAACGGTCAAGCCGCTGGTCGGCGTCGTCGATCTGAATTTCGATGGTCTGCACGCCGGGCATGGTCAGGCCTCTCCGATGGCGGCGCGGGCGATGGCGAGCCCGGCCCAGAGCGCTATGATCGACACCGCCACCGAGCCAGCCATATAGGCCGTGGCGACGCCGAGCCGGCCGCGCTCGATCAGATACAGCGTGTCGAGCGAGAAGGCCGAGAAGGTGGTGAAGCCGCCGAGCAGCCCGGTCATCACCAGCGGCGCGAAGCGCGCCCAGGCGCCGGGCGCGCGTTCCATCAGCAGGACCGCGGCGACGCCCATGATGAGCGAACCGATGACGTTGACCCCGAACGTCCCCCAAGGAAACCCGTTCCCAAGCGTCCGTCCGGCCCAGCCGTAGAACAGGAATCGGAGCGTAGCGCCACAGGCGCCGCCGAGGGCGACGAGAATATAGGTCATGGCGGCCCTGATGCGCCGAAGCCGGCGGCGCGTCAAGCCGGGTTTCGGGCCGAGTTTCGGCTCCCACGGAGGCGCCACGCCCCCGGGGCATGCCGGGGTGGGCGAGCGGGAGGCTTGCCCCCAGGCAGGCTCGGGGGGCGGAGAGCGGGGAGCGCCCCGGTCAGGGGCTGTCCCCGCCCTGCCCGCCGCCGTCTCCGCGCCGCCGCGCCCTCAGTTTTTCGAAATACGCGACCCGCTTCGCCAGATCCCGCTCGAACCCCCGCTCCACCGGCTGATAAAGCGCCGGCCGCGCCATCCCGTCGGGGAAGTAGTTCTGCCCGGAGAACCCGTCCTCGGCATCGTGGTCGTAATCGTAGCCCGCCCCGTACCCCTGCTCTTTCATCAGCTTGGTCGGCGCATTCAGGATATGGGCCGGCGGCGGGGCCGAGCCGGTCTGTTTGGCCAGCGCCAGCGCGCCCTTCCAGCCCTTGTAGACGGCGTTGGATTTGGGGGCGAGCGCCAGGTGCACGATGGCCTCGGCCAGCGCCAGCTCCCCCTCCGGAGACCCCAGCCGCTCATAGGTCTCCCAGGCCGCGAGGCAGAGCCGCAGCGCATCGGGATCGGCGAGCCCGATATCCTCCGCCGCCATCCGTGTGATCCGCCGGGCGAGAAACCGCGGGTCCTCCCCCCCTTCGATCATCCGCGCCAGCCAGTAGAGCGCCGCATCCGGGTCAGACCCGCGCACCGATTTGTGCAGGGCCGAGATCAGGTTGTAATGCCCGTCCCCCGACTTGTCGTATTGCGCCGCCCGCCGGGTCAGCCGCCGCGACAGCGCCTCCCGGTCCACCGGCCCCGGCCCCATCCGGAACGCCTGCTCGGCGAGGTTCAAAAGCGCCCGCCCGTCGCCATCCGCCATCCCGACCAGCGCCTCGCGCGCGTCCGGCGTCAGCGGCAGCGGGCCTTCGGAGGCCTCGGCCCGCGCCAGCAGCCCCGCCATCGCCGCGTCGTCCAGCCGGTGCAGCACCAGCACCTGCGCGCGCGACAGCACGGCGGCGTTCAGCTCGAAGGACGGGTTTTCGGTGGTCGCGCCGACCAGCGTGATCACCCCCTGCTCCATATGCGGCAGGAACCCGTCCTGCTGGGCGCGGTTGAAGCGGTGGATCTCGTCGACGAAGAGCAGCGTGCCCGAGCCGTTGGCGAAGCGGATCCGCGCCGCCTCGAACACTTTTCTGAGCTCCGCCACGCCCGAGAATATCGCGGAGATCTGCACGAAGGCCCGGTCGGTCGCCTCGGCCAGCAGGCGCGCCATCGTGGTCTTGCCCACCCCCGGCGGGCCCCACAGGATCAAGGAGGGCAGATCGCGCGCCGCCACCATCTCGGCCAGCGGCCCGCCGGGGCCGAGCAGATGGTCCTGGCCGATCACCTCGTCGAGCGAGGTCGGGCGCAGCCGGTCGGCGAGCGGGCGCTTGCCGCCGCCGCCCTGCCCCGCCGCCGGCGGGTCGTCGTCGTCGCGCCCGCCGCCGAAGAGATCCGCGCTCATCGCCGGAACCGCAGGGCGCCGTGGCGGCCGTCGCGCTCGATCCGCACCTCCAGCGCGGCGGGGGCGCGGCGCGCCAGCCGGGCCAGCGCCCCGGCGCTCTCCACCGCCTGGCCGTTCACCGCCTGGATCACGTCGCCCACGCGAAAGCCCGAGCGCCCGGCCCCGGGCGCGACCTCGATCACCGCCACGCCTTCCGAGCCCAGCGGCAGGCCCAGTTCATGGCCCAAGGCCGGGTTCAGGTTGGCCACCGTCAGCCCGGCCAGCGGCGAGTCCCCGCCGATCATCTGCGGATCGCGCGCCGGGGTTTCGGGCGCCGCGACGAGGGTCAGCTCCGCCCTCCGCGCCTTGCCGCCCGAAAGATAGTCCACCTCCGCCACCTGGCCGAGCCCCAGGGCCGCCAGCCGGAATTCGAGCTCGGCCTGCGCCTCCACCGGCCGGCCGTCGATGGCGAGAATCACGTCGCCGCGCGCCAGCCCCGCCGCCGCGAAAGGCGACAGCGGATGGAGCTTCGCAATCACCAGCCCCTCGGGGTTCGCCATCCCCAGCGCCTCGGACATCGCCCCGTCGACCGCCTGTCCCGCAACACCCGACCAGGGCCGCGCCAGCGTGGTCCGTCCGGCCTCGGCCTGACGGACCACCTGGCGCACCAGAGCCGCCGGCACCGCGAAGCCGATGCCGATCGACCCGCCCGAACGGCTGAGGATCGCGGTGTTGATCCCCAGGAGCCGCCCTTGCATGTCGACCAGCGCGCCCCCCGAATTCCCCGGATTGATCGCCGCATCCGTCTGCAGGTAATACCCCGCCCCGCCGCCCGGCGCCGCGCGCGACCGCGCCAACGCCGAGACGATGCCCGAAGTCACCGTCTGCCCGACCCCGAACGGGTTGCCGATGGCGAGCACCAGGTCGCCGACCTCCACCCCCTCCGATTCCGGATCGCGCAGCTCCAGCGCCGGCAGGTCATGGGCGCCGACCAGCCGCAGCACCACCAGGTCGCTCTCGGGGTCCGACAGCATCACCTCCGCGTCGAATTCGCGGCGATCCGGCAGCACCGCCCGGATCTCTGTCGCGTCGCCGATCACGTGGTGGTTGGTCACCACCAGCCCGTCGCCGCGCACGATCACGCCGGAGCCGAGCGCGTTCTCCACCCGCCGCCCTCCCGGCATCGCCTGGCCGAAGAACCGCTCGAAGAACGGGTTGCCGGCGAACGGGTTGGGGCGGGAGGCGACGACGCGCCGGGCGTAGATGTTGACCACCGCCGGCGCCGCCGCCTTCACCACCGGCGCGTAGGAGAGCTGGACCTGCGCCATCGCCTCCGGCGCCACGCGGGGCGTCTCCGCCTGCGCCGGCGGCGGCGCGGCGCCCAGCATCGGGACCACGAGAGCCAGCGCGAGCGCGCGGCGGCGGATGGGGAATGGGGT
Organism: Albimonas sp.; assembly: GCF_055129145.1. Taxonomy (NCBI): domain Bacteria; kingdom Pseudomonadati; phylum Pseudomonadota; class Alphaproteobacteria; order Rhodobacterales; family Paracoccaceae; genus Albimonas; species Albimonas sp. The sequence goes on from NZ_JBSRTQ010000009.1 coordinate 38,322, forward strand.
CATCGGCGAAGCCTCCGTCAGGACCGGAACCTAGGCGCCGCGGCGGGCAAGCGAAAGGGCCGCCCCATTGCGGGGGCGGCCCTGATCGTCGCGGTCAGGATTTTCCGGCGGCCGAAGGGCCGGCGGCGGATCAATCCTCGGCCATCTCCAGCTCGGCGGCCACGCGGGCCTTGTCGCCGGCGCCCTTGGCGGCCGGATCGCGCTCGACCAGCTCGATGATCGCCATCGGCGCCATGTCGCCATAGCGGAAGCCGGCCTTGAGCACGCGGCAGTAACCGCCCGAGCGCTCCTTGTAGCGCGGCCCGAGAATGTCGAAGAGCTTCTTCACGGCGGCATCCTGGCGGATGTCGGCATGAGCCAGACGGCGGGCGTGCAGGTCGCCGCGCTTGCCGAGCGTGATCACCTTGTCGATGATGCGCTTCAGTTCCTTGGCCTTGGGCAGGGTCGTCTTGATCTGCTCATGTTCGATCAGCGAGCACACCATGTTCGCGAACATCGCCTTGCGATGCTCATGGGTGCGGTTCAGCTTGCGGTAACCATGTCCGTGACGCATGGGTCATTCCTTCTTCATGTTATGCTTTGTCCGGCCCCTCTCGTCGTCGGGGGGCCTCCTTGGGGCGTTCTGGCCCGGGTGGTCGGCGCGCATTACAGGAGGACGGCGGGGGCCGCAACCCCCCCGCCGTCCGGATCAGCTGCGCCGGCGGCGCAAGCGCGCCAGCCCGGCGAGGCCGATGACCAGCATCGGCGCGGCGGCGGGAAGCGGAACCGCCGACACGGGCGCTTCCGGCAGCGCCGCGGCGCCCGAGACGATCTCGAAGGTCTCGACCGAGGCGACGACCTTGTAGATCAGGCCGTCGATGATGCGGCTGTAGAAGAAATAGGACGTCGACGACGCCTCGGCGATGTCGAGGGACGCGGGCGGGTAGCCGTTGCCGTCCAGCATCGTCGGGCCGCCCGTGATGTAGACCGAGATGCCGGTGCTTTCGGGGAGACCTGCCGACACCGAAAGCGTGCTGCGGCTCGAGCTGTCGGAGACCTGGAAATAGCTCGACGTCACCGCCGACTCCGGCAGCACGAAGCCGCCGAACGTCGCCTCCAGCGACTCGGGGGCGCTGAAGTAGGTGCGGGAGGTCCCGGACCCGGACGATCCGGTCGGCTCGATCAGACCGATGACCGTCGCGGCGAAGTCGCCGACCTCGATGCCCTCGAAATGGTCGCCCGGATCGGGCACCGGGTCCCCGCCCGACGTGGCGACCTCCAGCGAGGTCACCGTGCCGGAGATGATCATCGAATAGAGCGGCGTGGCCGATGCGGAGGTCGCCGCCACGGCGAGGCCGATCGCCAGCGACAGAATACGTGGAAACATGGGAAACGCCTCGTCAAGCGGCGCAGCGGCCGAGCTTGGAACGCACAGGCCGACGCGCACATCGCGCCAGCTTTCCCAAGCTGCACGGCGCCCCAATTTCTTCAACTTTCATTCACAAGAATTAACCCCTCCGCCGCGAAACGCTGCGTTCGCAGCCTGGAAACGGCGAGGGGCGCCCCGTTTCCGGGGCGCCCCTGTCATCCTCGATCCGGTCCCCGGCGCCGTCAGGCGGCCCGGGCGGCGCGGCTCAGAACTGGTCTTCGTACTTGCGGGCCAGATCCTCGATGTTGTCCGGCGGCCAGTCCGGCACGTCCATTCCGAGGTGAAGGCCCATCTGCACGAGGACCTCCTTGATCTCGTTCAGCGACTTGCGGCCGAAGTTCGGGGTCCGGAGCATCTCCGCCTCGGTCTTCTGAACCAGGTCGCCGATATAGACGATGTTGTCGTTCTTCAGGCAGTTGGCCGAGCGGACCGACAGCTCCAGCTCGTCGACCTTCTTGAGCAGGACCGGCGGCGTGCCGGTGCCCAGCAGATCGTCGTCGTCGCCGCGCGAAGCCGACTCGGGCTCCTCGAAGTTGACGAACACCGAGAGCTGGTCCTGAAGGATGCGTGCGGCGTAGGCCACGGCGTCGTCCGGGGTGACCGAACCGTCGGTCTCCAGCGTCAGGGTCAGCTTGTCGTAGTCGAGCACCTGGCCCTCGCGGGTCGGCTCCACCTTGTAGCTGACCTTCTTGACCGGGCTGAACAGCGCATCGACCGGGATCAGGCCGATCGGCGCGTCCTCGGCCTTGTTGCGGTCGGCGGGGACGTAGCCCTTGCCGCTGTCCACGATCAGCTCGACATGGAAGCTCGCGCCTTCGTCGAGATGGCAGATCACGTGGTCGGGGTTCAGGACCTCGACGCCGGCGACCTCCTGGATCGACGCGGCCGTCACCAGGCCCGGCCCCTCGCCGCGCAGGGTGAGGCGCTTCGGCCCGTCGGTCTCGACCTTGACCGCGACGCCCTTGATGTTCAGGACGATGTCGGTCACGTCTTCGCGCACGCCGGCGACGGACGAGAACTCGTGCAGAACGCCGTCGATCTGAATCGAGGTCACCGCGCCGCCCTGGAGCGAGGACAGAAGGACGCGGCGCAGCGCGTTGCCGAGCGTGAGGCCGAAGCCCCGCTCAAGCGGCTCCGCCACGACGGTCGCCATGCGCTTGGGATCGGCGCCGGGGCGAATGTCGAGACCGGTGGGCCGGATGAGCTCCTGCCAGTTCTTATGGATCATGTTCGTCCTCCATTCGTGCCCGGGCGGGATCCGTTTCCGCGCCGTGCTTCCCGAGGAATTCTTGCTTGGGCCCGAAACGGCCTTAGGCCCGCGCGACGGGCGCGGGCCGAAAGCCTGCCAAATAGTCGCTGCGTCAGACGCGGCGACGCTTCGGCGGGCGGCAGCCGTTATGGGCGATCGGGGTCACGTCGCGAATGGAGGTGATGGTGAAACCCACCGCCTGCAGCGCCCGCAGCGCGCTCTCACGCCCGGAGCCGGGGCCCTGCACCTCGACTTCGAGCGTGCGCATCCCATGCTCCTGGGCCTTCTTGCCGGCGTCCTCGGCGGCGACCTGGGCGGCGTAGGGGGTCGATTTGCGCGACCCCTTGAAGCCCATGGCGCCCGACGAAGACCAGGCGATCGCGTTGCCCTGGGCGTCCGCGATAAGAACCTTGGTGTTGTTGAAAGAGGAGTTCACATGCGCCACACCGGACGAAATGTTCTTCCGCTCTTTCCGCTTAACGCGCTGCTTCTCGCGAGCCATCGAAGCTTCTCCTTACTTCTTCTTGCCGGCGATCGGCTTCGCCTTGCCCTTGCGGGTCCGGGCGTTGGTGTGGGTGCGCTGTCCGCGAACCGGAAGCTGGCGGCGATGCCGCAGGCCACGATAGCAGCCCAGATCCATCAGGCGTTTGATATTGACGGCGACCTCGCGGCGGAGGTCACCCTCGACCGCCAGGTTCCCGTCGATATACTCGCGGATGGCCAGGACTTCGGCGTCGGACAGCTCGTTGATGCGACGCGCGTCGGCGATGCCGACGGCGGAACAAATCTCCTTCGCGGAGCTCGGTCCGATACCGTGAATGTAGGTGAGAGCCACATGGGCCCTCTTGTTCGTCGGGATGTTCACGCCAGCAATGCGCGCCAAGGTCCGTCTCCGTCTCTCGTCCGGTCGTGCCCGGTGTTCCGTGATCCGTCCGCCCTTGCGGCGGGGCCGGCCGGGCTCATATTCCGTTCTCGGTCGTGACCGATGGGATCATGTCCCGCCGGCCATGGCGCCGGGCTGTGGAGCCCGGCGGAGCGTCCGCGCCGATTCTCCCGATCCGTGGACCGGAAGCGTCAGCGCGACTCTCCTGTGTTGGAGGCGCGGAGTATATGAAGGGTCCGGGGCGCGTCAACCCTTGGTCGACGACCTTTTCGGATTCCCTTCGGGCCTCACCCTTCCAACGCGTCTCTCAGCTGCGCCGCCACCTCGTCCGGGGCGGCCATGCCGTCCACGCGCGCGAGCATGCCCTTGGCCCAATAGTAACCGATCAGGGGCGAGGTGTCGCGATAATACGCCATCAGGCGCGTGCGCATGGATTCGGCGTTGTCGTCGGGGCGACGCTTGAAGCTGTCCACCGCCCCGCATTTGTCGCAAGTGTCCGCCTTGGCCGGCGGATGGGCGGTGTCGTGATAGACTTCGCCGCACACGCCGCAGGTGAAGCGGCCGGACACGCGGTCCACCAGCGCCTCGTCGTTCACCCGCATCTCCACCACGGCGCTGAGTTTCAGTCCGTCCTTCTCAAGCAGCTCCCCCAGCGCGTCGGCCTGGGCCAGCGTGCGAGGGAACCCGTCGAAGATCACGCCCTTGGCCGCGGCCCCGTTCTCGAGCTGCTCCTGGATCAGGCCGATGACGATCTCGTCCGTCACCAAGGCGCCGCGCGCCATGACGTCGGCGACGACCTTGCCCATCTCCGAGCCGGAGGCCTGCGCCTCCCTCAGCATGTCGCCGGTGGAGAGCTGGACCATGCCCCGCTCCTCGACCAGGCGACGCGCCTGGGTGCCCTTGCCCGCCCCTGGGGGCCCAAGCAGAATGATGTTCATCTCTTCTTCTTCCCCCGTCGTCCGAGCCGGGACTTTTCAATAAGTCCTTCATATTGATGCGCGAGCAGGTGGCTCTGTACCTGGGTCACGGTGTCCATGGTCACGGAGACCACGATCAGGAGCGAAGTGCCCCCGAAATAGAATGGAATCGCCAGCTCCGAGATCAGGATCTCCGGCATCACGCAGATCACCGCGAGATAGAGCGCGCCGACCGCCGTGAGCCGCGTGAGCACATAGTCGAAATAATCCGAGGTGCGCTTGCCCGGACGGATGCCCGGCACGTAGCCGCCGTTCTTCTTGAGATTGTCCGCCACCTCGTCCGGGTTGAACACCACGGACGTGTAGAAGAAGGCGAAGAACACGATCAGACCCACGAAGGCGAGCAGGTAGAGCGGCTGTCCGCGGCCCAGATAGGCCCCCACATAGCTCATCCAGCCCGACGCCCCGCCATCCGCCGAGAAGCCGGCCACGGTGGCGGGCAGCAGCAGCAGCGACGACGCGAAGATCGGCGGGATCACGCCGGCGGTGTTGACCTTGAGCGGCAGGAACGAGTTCTCGCCCCCGTACATCCGCTGGCCGACCTGACGCTTGGGGTATTGCACGAGGATGCGCCGCTGGGCGCGCTCGATATAGACCACGGCCGCGATCACCAGGACCGCGCCGACCATCACGCCGAGAATCACCGCCGCGGGCAGCTGCCCGGTGCGGCCGAGCTCGAAGAGCTGGGCCATCGCGGTGGGCAGATGGGCGACGATGCCAACGTAGATGATCAGCGAGATGCCGTTGCCGATGCCGCGCGCGGTGATCTGCTCGCCCAGCCACATCAGGAACATGGTGCCCCCGACCAGGGTGATCACCGTGGAGGCGCGGAAGAACCAGCCGGGATCGAGCGCCAGGCCCTGCCCCTCCAGCCCGACCGCGATGCCATACGCCTGGAAGGCCGCCAGGATCACCGTGCCGTAGCGGGTGTACTGGTTCATCTTCCGCCGCCCGGCCTCGCCGTCCTTCTTCAGGGCTTCGAGCTGGGGCACCATGGAGCTCATCAGCTGCATGATGATCGAGGCGGAGATGTACGGCATGATGCCGAGGGCGAAGATCGCCATGCGGCTTACGGCGCCGCCGGCGAACATGTTGAAGACGCCCAGAATGCCGGACTGGGTCTGTTCGACGAATCGCGCGAGCTGGATCGGATCGATGCCGGGCATGGGGATGTAGGTCCCCAGCCGGTAGATCACGAGCAGCCCCAGCGCGAACAGAATCCGGTTCTGAAGCTCCTTGGCCTTGCCGAAGGTGCTCCAGCTCAGGTTCTGGGCCATCTGCTCGGCGGCGGACGCCATGGCGCTCTCCCTGAAACGATCAAAGCGACGCCGCCGGGGGACGAGCCCCGCGGCGGCGTCGCGCGTTAATTAATCGACGGGCGGGATGCCCGCAATGTCATTCCGCGGTCTCGGTCGACGCAGGCTCGGCCGCAGGCGAGAGCACCGTGATCTTGCCGCCGGCCGCCTCGACGGCCGCGATGGCCGATTTCGACGCGCCGGTGACCTCGATGGAGAGGCCCTTGGGGCAGTCGCCGCGGCCCAGAAGGCGGATGCCGTCCAGCTTGCGGCGCACCAGGCCCGAGGCGACCAGGGCGGCCTCGTCGATCGGCTTGGAACCGTCGAGCTTCCCGGCCTCGATGAACTTGACCAGAACGTCGAAGTTCACCACCGAGAAATCCTTGCGGAAGATGTTGGTGAAGCCGCGCTTGGGCAGGCGACGATAGAGGGGCATCTGCCCGCCTTCGTAGCCGTTGATCGCGACGCCCGAACGGGACTTCTGACCCTTGATGCCCCGACCGGCGGTCTTGCCCTTGCCGGAGCCGGGGCCGCGGCCGACGCGCTTCTTCTTGCGCGTGGCGCCGGGATTGTCGCGAAGTTCATGAAGCTGCATGACGCTTTTCCTTTTCGTCGGACCCACGCCGCGGCGTCATCCGCGGGGGCCATCGACCTGACGGGAAAAGGGGCCGCATTGAAGCGGCCCCTTCTTTTGGGTGCGAGCGGGCGGTTCAGCCGCGCTCTTCGACGATCTTCGCGAGATGCGGGATCGACTCGACCATGCCGCGCACGGAGGGCGTGTCCTCGAGCTCGCGGGTCTTGTGCATCTTGTTCAGCCCGAGACCCACGAGGGTCGCGCGCTGCTTGGCGGGGCGGCGGATCGGCGAACCGATCTGCTTCACGACGATGGTTTTGGCCATTTCGCTCTCCCTCACGCTTCCGCCGCTTCGGCATCAGCCGGAGCGTTGTCGCGCTTGGGCAGAATGTCGGAGACCTTCTTGCCCCGGCGCGCCGCCACGTGACGGGGCGAAGACTCTTCCTTCAGCCCGTCGATGGTCGCGCGGATCATGTTGTAGGGGTTCTGGGACCCGATGGACTTCGCCACCACGTCCTGAACGCCCAGCATCTCGAACACGGCGCGCATCGGACCGCCGGCGATGATGCCGGTGCCCTGCGGCGCGGTCCGCATCACCACCTTGCCGGCGCCGTGATGGCCCCGGACGTCGTGATGCAGCGTCCGACCTTCCCGCAGGGGCACCCGGATCAGGCCGCGCTTGGCCTGCTCGGTCGCCTTGCGGATCGCCTCGGGGACTTCGCGGGCCTTGCCCTTGCCGAAGCCCACGCGGCCCTTCTGGTCGCCCACGACCACCAGAGCCGCAAAGCCGAAGCGCTTGCCACCCTTGACGGTCTTGGAGACGCGGTTGATGGCGACGAGCCGATCCTGGAATTCCGGATCCTCGTCGCGCTCGCGACGGCGTCCACCGCCGCGGTTGTCTTCCCTGGCCATGATCGCCTCCTCAGAACTTCAGGCCGCCTTCACGGGCGGCGTCGGCGAGCGCCTTGACCTTCCCGTGAAAGAGGTAGCCGCCGCGGTCGAACACGACCTCCTCGACGCCGGCGGCTTTCGCACGCTCGGCGATCGCGGAACCGATCTTGGCCGCGGCTTCCTTGTTGTTCTTCCCGATCACGCCCAGGGCGGACTCGAGGCTCGACGCGGAGCAGAGCGTCTTGCCCTGCAGATCGTCGATCACCTGGACCGAGATATTCTTGTTCGAACGGTGCACCGACAGGCGGAGCTTGCCGTTCGAAACTTTCCGCAGACGGCTGCGCACACGCTGGCGGCGCCGCTGGAACAGTTCACGCTTGGTCAAAGCCATTACGACGCCTCCTTTACTTCTTCTTGCCTTCCTTGCGGAAGATATATTCGCCCTTGTAGCGAATGCCTTTGCCCTTGTAGGGCTCCGGCGCGCGCCACTCACGGATATTCGCGGCGACCTGCCCGACCTTCTGCTGGTCGATGCCGGTGATCGCGATTTCGGTCGGCTTGGCGCAGACGATGTCGATCCCCTCGGGGATCTGGTATTCGACATCATGCGAATAGCCGAGCGCGAGCTTCAGAACCTTGCCCTGGACCGCGGCGCGATAGCCGACGCCCTGGATCTCGAGCTCTTTCTTGAAGCCTTCGGTGACGCCCGTGACCAGGTTCTGAACCTGGGTGCGGGACATCCCCCACTGCTGGCGCGAGCGCTTGGAGAGACCGCGGGGTTTCACCGAAACCGCGTTGTCCTCCAGCTTCACGTCCACGTCGTCCGTGGCGGTGAAGGAGCGGACGCCCTTCGGGCCTTTGACCTCGACGGTCTGGCCCGAAATGGTCGCCGTCACGCCGCTGGGAAGCTCGATCGGCTTCTTTCCGATGCGGGACATTACTGCGCCCTCCTCAGAACACGGTGCACAGGACTTCGCCACCGACATTGTCGGCGCGAGCCTGCGCATCGGACATGACGCCCCGGGGGGTCGAGACGATGGCGACGCCCAGGCCCTGACGGACCGAGGGCAGCTCGCTCACGCCCGAATACACCCGACGGCCCGGCGTGGAGACGCGCTTGATCTCCTTGATCACCGGCAGGCCGTCGAAATACTTCAGGCTGATCTCGAATTCCGGAAGGCCGCGGGGGCCTTCGGAGGGCTCGTAGCCGCGGATGTAGCCTTCGGACTGGAGAACCTCCAGAACCCGGGCGCGCATCTTCGAGGCCGGCGTGCGGACGGTCGACTTGAACCGCATCTGCGCGTTGCGGATGCGGGTCAGCATATCGCCGATGGGATCGTTCACAGACATGCGTCGCTCCTCACCAGCTCGACTTCACCATGCCCGGGATCTGGCCGATGGAGGCGTAATCCCGGAGCGCGATGCGCGACATCTTCAGCTTGCGATAATAGGCGCGCGGACGGCCCGTCACTTCGCAGCGGTTGTGCAGGCGGGTCGCGGAAGAGTTCCGCGGCAGCTTCGCCAGCTTCATGGACAGCTTCACCCGATCCGAGAGCTTCAGCTCGGGATCGCGGATCTGCTCTTTCAGGGCGGCGCGACGAGCGGCATACTGGTCGACCAGTTTCTGCCGCTTCTTTTCGCGCTCGATCATGCTCACTTTGGCCATATCGAAATCCTTCCGCGCGATCAGTTCGTGAAGGGCATGTTGAAAAGCTTCAACAGCGCCTTGGCTTCCGCGTCCGTGCGCGCGGTGGTCGCGATCACGATGTCCATGCCCCAGATCTGGTCGATCTTGTCATAGGCGATCTCGGGGAACACCAGGTGCTCCTTCAGACCCATCGCGTAATTGCCCCGGCCGTCGAAGGCGGTGGCCTTGACGCCCCGGAAGTCGCGCACGCGCGGCAGAGCCACGGTGATCAGACGGTCCAGGAAATCATACATCCGGTCCCGGCGCAGCGTGACCTTGACGCCGAGCGGCATCTCCTCACGCACCTTGAAGCCGGCGATCGACTTCTTGGCCTTGGTGATGACGGGCTTCTGGCCGGCGATGGCCATCATGTCGTCATGCGCGGACTTGATCTTCTTCGAGTCGGAAACGGCCTCGCCGACGCCCATGTTCAGGACAACCTTGTCCAGACGCGGGATCATCATCTCGTTCTTGTAACCGAACTCTTCCTTCATCGCCGGACGCACCACATCGTGGTAGTGGGCCCGAAGGCGCGGCGAATACGCGGCGGCGTCAAGCATCGACGATCTCCCCGGACTTCTTGGCGAAGCGCACTTTCTTGCCGTCGACCGTCTTGAAGCCGACGCGGGTCGGCCCGCCGGTCTTGGGGTCGATCAGCGCCAGGTTCGACAGGTCGATGGTCGCTTCCTTGGAGATGCGGCCGCCCTGCGCCTGCGCCGTCTGGCGCTGGTGACGAACCACCATGTTGATGCCCTGCACGAAGGCCTTGCCCTCGGTCGGCATCACGCGAAGGATCTCGCCTTCGTTGCCCTTGTCGCGGCCCGCGATGACCACGACGCGGTCGCCCTTCTTGAGCTTCGCAGCCATCAGAGGACCTCCGGCGCCAGCGAGATGATCTTCATGAAGTTCTTGGCGCGCAGCTCACGGACCACCGGCCCGAAGATGCGGGTGCCGATCGGCTCGCCGTTGTTGTTCAGCAGCACCGCGGCGTTGTCGTCGAAGCGGATGGCGGTGCCATCGGCGCGACGCACTTCCTTGGCGGTGCGGACGACGACGGCCTTGCGGACCTCGCCCTTCTTCACACGGCCCCGCGGAATGGCCTCCTTGACGGAGACCACGATGATGTCGCCGACCGAAGCGTATTTCCGCTTCGCGCCGCCGAGCACCTTGATGCACTGAACCCGACGCGCGCCGCTGTTGTCAGCGACCGTCAGGTTGGTCTGCATCTGGATCATGGCAGGTTCTCCCGACCTGCGGAGACGACGCTCTCGGCGCGCCCCGCGGTTTCGACGTAAGCCCGGATGGCGTGGTCAGCGAGGCTCACGCCTCGTCGAGCACGACCTCCCAGGTTTTGCTCTTGGACTTCGGCGGGCATTCGCGAATGCGCACCGTCTCGCCCGGCTTGCAGACGTTGTTCTCGTCATGGGCATGGTAGCGCTTGGACGAACGGACGGTCTTCTTCATCAGCGGATGGGTGAAGCGACGCTCCACCAGCACCGTGATGCTCTTGTCGTTCTTGTCCGAAACGACGGTGCCCTGAAGAATGCGGCTCGGCATATGTTCAGGCCTCCTGGGCGGCCGCGGCCGCCTTCTGGTTCAGAATGGTGTGGACCCGCGCCACATCGCGACGGACGTCGCGCATGCGGGCGGTGTTCTCGTTCTGGCCGGTGGCGGCCCGGAAGCGGAGGTTGAACGCCTCCTTCTTCAGCGCGGCGAGCTCCTCGCGCAGCTGATCGGGCGTCTTCTCGCGCAGATCGGCGGCTTTCATCAGCCCACGTCCTCTTTCTCGCGTTCCCAGGGTCGGCATTCCGAACCCGTCGGCATGGCGCCGACCGCGGCGCCCCTGCTACCAAAATCTCGGGGCCGGTCTAACCCGGCCCCGGATCCATTCTCTACGTCGTGACATTCGCGCGACGCCGATGACGGCGGCCCGGTTCCCCGGGCCCCTTGGTCACCAGTCTTCGCGCTGAACGAATCGGCACTTGATGGGCAGCTTCATGGCCGCCAATCGGAGGGCCTCCCGTGCCACAGGTTCGGTCACCCCGTCAATCTCGAACATGACGCGGCCCGGCTTCACCTTCGCGGCCCAGTACTCGACCGAGCCCTTGCCCTTGCCCATGCGCACCTCGGTGGGCTTCTGGGTGACGGGCACGTCGGGGAAGATCCGGATCCACACGCGACCCTGCCGCTTCATGTGGCGGGTCATCGCGCGTCGGGCGGCCTCGATCTGGCGCGCGGTGATGCGCTCCGGCTCGATGGCCTTCAGCCCGAAGGCCCCGAAATTGAGATCGGTTCCGCCCTTGGCCAGACCGTGGATACGGCCCTTGTGCTGCTTGCGGAACTTCGTGCGCTTCGGCGACAGCATTTCAGTTGCTCCTCAGCTCAGGCTCAATTGCGGGAAGGACGCGAGGCGCCTTCCTGCATTTCCTGCTGCCGGCGATCCCGCGCCTGCGGATCGTGGTCCATGACCTCGCCCTTGAAGATCCAGGTCTTGATCCCGATGATCCCGTAGGCGGTCTTGGCTTCCACGTGGGCGTAGTCGATGTCGGCCCGCATGGTGTGCAGGGGCACGCGGCCCTCGCGATACCATTCGGTCCGCGCGATCTCGGCGCCGCCCAGACGGCCGGCGGCGTTGATGCGGATCCCGAGGGCGCCCATGCGCATGGCGCTCTGCACCGCGCGCTTGATCGCCCGGCGGAAGGCCACGCGACGCTCGAGCTGCTGGGCGATGTTCTCGCCGACCAGCTGCGCGTCGATCTCGGGCTTGCGGACCTCGAGGATGTTCAGGTGCAGCTCGGAGGCGGTCAGCTTGGCCACTTCCTTGCGCAGCTTCTCGATGTCCGCGCCCTTCTTGCCGATGATCACGCCGGGACGCGCCGTGTAGATCGTCACCCGGCACTTGCGGTGCGGACGCTCGATCACGATGCGGCTGATGCCGGCGTTGGCGCAGGTCTTGCGAATGAACTCGCGGATCCGGAGATCCTCGTGGAGCAGCGCCCCGTAGTCCTTGTTGTTCGCGAACCAGCGGCTGTCCCAGGTCCGGTTGATCTGGAGCCGGAACCCGATCGGATTGACCTTGTTACCCATCAGGCGTTCTCCTCGACCTGCTCGACCGGCTCGACCGGGGCAGCCACGGCTTCGACCTGACGCACCTTGATGGTGATCTGGCTGAACGGCTTCTCGATCTTGCCGAACCGGCCCCGGGCGCGCGGACGACCGCGCTTGAGGACCAGGTTCTTGCCGACATAGGCTTCGGCGACGATCAGCTCGTCGACATCCAGCCCGTGGTTGTTCTCGGCGTTCGCGATGGCCGACTGAAGCGTCTTGCGCACGTCCTGCGCGATCCGCTTCTTCGAGAAGGCCAGCTCGTTGAGCGCGCGCGCCACCGGCTTCTTGCGGATCAGGCCCGCAACAAGGTTGAGCTTGCGCGGCGACGTGCGCAGCTGCTTGCTGATCGCCATCGCCTCGTTATCCGCGCGGCGGTTGGAAGACTTGGTCATCGCCCTTACCTCCGCTTGGCTTTTTTATCGGCCGCATGGCCGTAATAGGTCCGGGTCGGCGAGAACTCGCCGAATTTGTGACCGATCATGTCCTCGGTGACGTTCACCGGGATATGCTTCTGACCATTGTAGACGCCGAACGTCAGACCGACGAACTGCGGCAGAATGGTGGACCGGCGCGACCAGATCTTGATCACTTCGGCTCGGGTCGACTGGCTCGCCTTCTCCGCCTTTTTCAAGACGTAGGAGTCGACGAACGGGCCTTTCCAGACGGAACGTGCCATCTATTCGTCCCTCCTCAGCGGCCGCTCTTGCGGGCGTGCCGCGAGCGGATGATGTATTTCTGCGTGGACTTGTTCTTACGAGTCCGGGTGCCCTTGGTATCCTTGCCCCAGGGCGTGACCGGAGTCCGGCCGCCCGAGGTGCGGCCTTCGCCGCCGCCATGGGGGTGATCGATGGGGTTCATCGCCACGCCGCGCACCGAGGGGCGCTTGCCCTGGTGACGGGTCCGGCCGGCCTTGCCGAAGTTCTGGTTCGAGTGGTCCGCGTTCGACACGGCGCCGATCGTGGCCATGCACTCCTGACGGACCATGCGCAGTTCGCCCGACGACAGCCGGATCTGCGCGTAGCCGCCATCGCGACCCACGAACTGGGCGTAGGCGCCGGCGGAACGGGCGATCTGCCCGCCCTTGCCCGCCTTCAGCTCGATGTTGTGCACGATCGAGCCGACGGGAATGCCGGAGAACGGCATCGAGTTGCCCGGCTTCACATCGACCTTGGCGCCCGCGACGACCTTGTCGCCGATCGCCAGCCGCTGGGGAGCCAGAATGTAGGCCTGCTCGCCGTCCTCATACTGGATGAGGGCGATGAACGCGGTGCGGTTGGGATCGTATTCGATCCGCTGCACTTCGGCCGAGATGTCCCACTTCCGCCGCTTGAAGTCGACGATGCGGTAGAGCCGCTTGGCCCCGCCGCCGATCCGCCGAGCGGTGATGCGTCCGGTGTTGTTACGTCCGCCCTTCTTCGTGAGGCCCTGGGTGAGCTTCTTGAGAGGGCGACCCTTGAACAGCTCCGAACGGTCGATCAGAACCAGCCCGCGCTGGCCCGGCGTCGTGGGATTATAGGATTTCAACGCCATCTTGCTGTCTTCCGTTGCCGTCCAGGTCCGAACCGCGGTTCGGGGTCCCGGGGAATTGAGTCAGCGCGATGACCGGGCTCAGAGCCCGGTCGTCACGTCGATCGTGTTGCCGTCCTGAAGGGTCACATACGCCTTCTTGACGTCCTTGCGGCGGCCGGGCTTGCCCTTGAACTTCTTGACCTTGCCCTTGGTCACGGAGGTGTTCACCGCCTTGACCTTGACGCCGAACAGCGTCTCCACCGCTTCCTTGATCTTCGGCTTGGTGGTGTCCATCGCCACCTCGAAGACCACCGCGTTCTGCTCCGAAGCCATCGTCGCCTTTTCGGTGATGATCGGCTTGCGGATGATGTCGTAGAGTTCCGGCTTCACGCTCATTTCAGTCGAGCCTCCAGGGCTTCAACGCCGGCGCGCGTCAGCACCAGCATGTCCCGCCGCAGGATGTCGTAGACGTTCGCGCCCTGCGAGGGAAGCACGTCCACGTCGGCGATGTTCTGCGCGGCCAGACGGAAGTTCGACTGGATCTCCGCGCCGTCGAGCACCAGGGCCTTCTTCAGCCCCAGCTTTTCGAAGCCGGACTGCAGGACCTTGGTCTTGGCCTGGTCGAGCTCCGCCTTCTCGATCACGATCAGCTTGCCGTCCTTGGCTTTCGCCGAGAGCGCCAGCTTCAGACCGAGCTTGCGGACCTTCTTGGGCAGGTCATGCGCATGGGAGCGCACGACCGGACCCTTGGCGTTGCCGCCGTGGCGGAACTGGGTCACGCCCTTGTCGCCATGACGCGCGCCGCCGGTGCCCTTCTGACGATAGATCTTCTTCGTCGAGTAGGAGACCTCGCCGCGGGTCTTGGTCTTGTGCGTCCCCGCCTGGCGCTTGGCGAGCTGCCAGCGCACGACGCGGTGCAGGATGTCGGCGCGCGGCTCGAGGCCGAAGATCGCGTCGGAGAGTTCGATCTCCCCCGAGGCGCCCGCGTCGAGAGTAACGACTTCGGTCTTCATTTGTCGTCGCCTCCTTCCGGGGCATCGCCGGCGGCGTCGCTCGACGCTTCGGCTTCGTTCAGCGCAGCGTCCTGCGCCGCGGCTTCCGCGGCGAGACGCTCGGCCTCGGCGGCTTCGGCTTCCGCGGCGGCGGCGGCGGCGGCGGCTTCGGCGGCCTTGGCGGCCTCCGCGGCGGCCGAACGCAGGGCGGCCGGCAGGATCACGTTATCCGGCGTGACCTTCTTGACCGCGTCGCGGATGGTGACCCAACCGCCGCGCGAGCCCGGAACCGCGCCCTTGACCATGACCAGGCCGCGATCGGCGTCGGTCTTGACCACCTGCAGGTTCTGCACGGTCACGCGGGCGGAGCCCATGTGGCCGGCCATCTTCTTGCCCTTGAACACCTTGCCGGGGTCCTGGCACTGGCCGGTCGAGCCATGCGAGCGGTGCGAAACCGACACGCCGTGCGACGCGCGAAGCCCGCCGAAGTTGTGCCGCTTCATGGCGCCCGCGAAGCCCTTGCCGATCGAGGTGCCGGCGACGTCGACGAACTGACCCGCGAAGTAGTGGTCGGCCGTGATCTCTTCGCCGACCCCGATCAGATTCTCGGGGGCGACGCGGAACTCGGCCAGCTTGCGCTTGGGCGCCACCGACGCCTTGGCGAAGTGGCCCCGCATCGGCTGGGACACATTCTTGGCCTTGGCCTCGCCCGCGCCGAGCTGGACGGCGGAGTAGCCGTCCTTGTCGGACGTGCGCTGGGCCACGACCTGGACATTCTGCATGTGAAGCACGGTGACAGGGATCTGCCGGCCGTCTTCCATGAAAAGCCGGGTCATGCCCAGCTTCTTCGCGATAACTCCGGAGCGCATAATTCGTCTCCTCAGAGCTTGATTTCGACGTCGACGCCGGCGGCGAGGTCGAGCTTCATCAGCGCGTCCACCGTCTGCGGCGTCGGGTCCACGATGTCGAGCAGCCGCTTGTGGGTGCGGATCTCGAACTGCTCGCGGGACTTCTTGTCGATATGCGGGCCGCGCAGGACCGTGAACTTCTCGATCTTGTTCGGCAGCGGGATGGGTCCGCGAACCGTGGCGCCGGTCCGCTTCGCGGTGTCGACGATCTCCTGCGTGCTGGCGTCCAGCACGCGGTAGTCGAACGCCTTGAGGCGGATCCTGATGTTCTGGCCTTGCATGGCACAAACCTTTTCGATGGCAGGAAACTCAATGCGAAGGCCGGGGGAAGCATTCCCCCGGCCGCCGAGAGCAGAACTGCCAGGTTACTCGATGATCTTGGAGACGACGCCTGCGCCGACGGTGCGGCCGCCTTCGCGGATGGCGAAGCGGAGCTTCTCTTCCATCGCGATCGGGGCGATCAGCTGCACCGTGAACTTCAGGTGAAGAACGGCGTGTGGCGACCGCCCTCCTCCTTGGTGAGGATGTAGGCCTCGGCCTCGAACTTGGTGTGCGGCTTCACCGAACCCGGCTTGCACAGCACCTGGCCGCGCTCCACGTCCTCGCGGCCGATGCCGCGCAGCAGCGCGCCCACGTTGTCGCCCGCTTCGCCGCGGTCCAGCAGCTTGCGGAACATCTCGACGCCGGTGACGATCGTCTTGCGGTTGGCGCGGATGCCGACGATCTCGATCTCCTCGCCGACGGTGACCACGCCGCGCTCGATGCGCCCGGTGACCACGGTGCCGCGGCCGGAAATCGAGAACACATCCTCGATCGGCATCAGGAACGGCTGGTCGATCGGACGCTCGGGCGTCGGGATGAACTCGTCGACCGCATCCATCAGGGCGCGGATCGAGGTCTCGCCGATCTCGGGATCGGTGCCGTTCATCGCCGCAAGGGCCGAGCCCTTGACGATCGGGATGTCGTCGCCGGGGAAGTCGTAGGACGACAGGAGCTCGCGCACCTCCATCTCCACCAGCTCGATCAGTTCCTCGTCGTCGACCTGGTCGACCTTGTTCAGGTAGACCACCAGCGCCGGCACGCCGACCTGGCGGGCGAGCAGGATGTGCTCGCGCGTCTGCGGCATCGGGCCGTCGGCGGCGTTCACCACCAGGATGGCGCCGTCCATCTGCGCCGCGCCGGTGATCATGTTCTTCACGTAGTCGGCGTGACCCGGGCAGTCGACATGCGCGTAGTGGCGCGCCGGCGTCTCGTATTCGACATGCGCCGTCGAGATCGTGATCCCGCGGGCCTTCTCTTCCGGCGCGCCGTCGATCTGGTCGTAGGCCCGGAATTCGCCGAAATACTTGGTGATCGCCGCCGTCAGCGTGGTCTTGCCGTGGTCGACGTGACCGATCGTGCCGATGTTAACGTGCGGCTTGTTGCGCTCGAATTTCGCCTTACCCATCAAGCGGGCCTGCGCGGGATGAATTGCGCGCGGGCCCGCGCCGTGATCCGATGCGCAGGCCACGCAAGACCGCGGCGCGGACCGCGGCGCGAACCGGGAGGAGAACGACCATGGCGATCACGGGCGGATGCTATTGCGGCGCGACGCGCTACGAGGCGGCCGGAGATCCGGCGATGAAGGCGCAATGCCATTGCCGGGAATGCCAGTACATCTCGGGCGGCGGGCCGAACTACTTCATGATGATGCCGGAGGACGGGTTCGCCTGGACGCAGGGAACCCCCGCGACCTTCGCCCGCACCGATATCGAGAACGCGCGCACCCGCGAATACTGCCCGACCTGCGGCACGCACATGACCACCCGCCTGCCCGGTCGGCCGCTGGTGGTGCTGAAGGTCGGCACCCTCGACGATCCGGCCGGAGCCTATGGCGGGCCGGAGATGGCGATCTTCACCTGCGACGCCCAGCCCTTCCATCAGCTGCCCGAGGGCAAGCCCGCCTTCGACAAGCTGCCCACGCGCTGACCCCGAGGCGTCCGGTCGATTCGACCGGGCGCCGCCGCGTCGGCGGTTCGGTCGGCACGCAGGCGCAGGCAGGCCCAGGACGGAGGGATTGGAGCGGGCGGCGGGAATCGAACCCGCACGTTCAGCTTGGAAGGCTGACAGGCTACCACTACATCACGCCCGCCTCGGGCCCGGACCTACGTCCCGCCGGGCCCGCCGTCAAGAACCCGCAGGCGGCTCAGTCGGGCCCGGCCTTGCCGCCATGGGCCGCGGACCAGACGTAGGGATCGGCGAGGAACGCCTCCACCTGGTCGAGCGTGGCCGCGTCGAACTTGCGCCCCAGATGATCGCCGGCCCTGGCCAGCGCCAGCACGTCGCGCCAGGAGGCGAGGTTGTGCAGGGCGAGCCCGTCCTTCGCGAGGTTGGCCCGCGCGCCCGGAAACACGTCGTAGAAGAACAGCACCAGCGTGTCGGTGCACTCCGCCCCGGCCTTGCGCAGCGCCTCGGCGAAGACCAGCTTGGAGCCGCCGTCGGTGGTCAGATCCTCGACCAGCAGGACGTTGGCGCCTTCCTCGAAGAACCCCTCGATCTGGGCGCCCTTGCCGAAACCCTTGGGCTTCTTGCGCACATAGAGCATCGGCAGACCCATCCGCTCGGCGATCCAGGCGGCGAAGGGGATGCCGGCGGTCTCGCCGCCCGCCACCGCGTCGAACTTCTCCATGCCTGCGTCGCGCAGCACCCGCGCGGTGGCGAGGTCCATCAGGGTGGATCGCACCCGGGGGAACGAGATCAGCTTGCGGCAGTCGATATAGACCGGCGAGGCGAGCCCGGAGGTCAGCTTGAACGGCTCGTCGGCGCGGAAGTTCACCGCCTCGACCTCCAGCAGCGCGCGCGCGGTCAGTTCGGCGGCCAGGGCGGGGTCATGGTAGGCGAAGGACATGGCGCGTCTCCGGGAGCTCGGGGCCTGGGCGCGAGATCGGGCCAGGCGGAGGAACGGGGAGGGACGCGGACGGGCCGCCCCCACGGGGTTCCGATTAGCCGCTGACCGGAGCGGAGGAAAGCCCGCCGCGCGCCACAGGGGCCGCGAGGGGGGCGGACGGTCCCCGATGCCGTGCGCTCGACCTCGGCCGTGGCCTTCGCCGCGGCCCTGGCTGCGCCCCTGGGCCGCGGCGCTCTCCTCCCGCATCGCGGCGCGCGCCCGCCCGTCCCAGCCCGCTGCGGCCCGCTCAGGCGCGCCCCAGCGCCCGGCGGATGGCGGCGGCGGCGCGGGCCGCGGCCTCGTCGATCTCGGCTTCCGAGCAGATGAAGGGCGGCGCCAGCAGCACGTGATCGCCGCAACGGGCGGGGGCGCCGTCCGGTTCGATCCATTCCGCCCCGGCCGACGGGTAGCAGACCAGCCCGCCTTCCATGCCCTCGGCCTTCACCCGCTCGGCGAGGCCGGCGGCCGCCGGGAACGGCGCGCCGGTCGCGCGATCGGCCACCAGTTCGACCGCCCGGAAGAGGCCGCGTCCGCGGATATCGGCCACGTTCGGATCGTCGCCCAGCTCGGCGCGCAAGGCGGCGTCGAGGCGGGCGCCCAGCGTTTCGACCCGCGCGATCAGCCCGTCGGCCTCGATCGTCTCCAGCACCGCCAGCGCCCCGGCGCAGGCGAGCGCGTGGGACATGTAGGTGTGCCCGTTGGCGAGCCGCCCCGACCCCGCCCGCAGCGCGCCCGCGACCCGGGCGGAGACGAGCACCGCCGACACCGGCAGATAGCCCGCGCCCAGGCCCTTGGCGACGACGATCAGGTCGGGGGCGATCCCCTCCGCCTCGAACGCGAAAAGCGTGCCGGTGCGCCCCATGCCGCACATCACCTCGTCCGCGATCAGCAGCGCGCCGTCCGCGTCGCAGATCTCGCGGATCCGGGCGAAGTAGCCCGCGGGGGCCGTGACGGCGCCGAGCGACGCGCCCGACACGGTCTCGGCGGCGAAAGCCGCCGTGCGGCCCGGCCCGTTGGCGGCGAGCGCGGCGTGGAGACCCTGGGCGGCGCGGGTCGCGTAATCCGCCTCCGCCTCTCCATTGCGGGCGAGGCGGAAGGCGAAGGCGGCGGGCGCGCGCGCCACGTCCATCAGCATCGGCGCATAGGGCGCGCGGCGCGAGGGGTGCCCGCCCAGCGCCAGCGCGCCGAGCGTATTGCCATGATAGGCCATGTCGCGGGCGACGAAGCGGTCGCGGGCGGGCTCGCCGACCTCCAGCCAGTATTGCCGGGCGAGCTTGATCGCAGCCTCCATCGCCTCCGACCCCGAGCCGAGGAACAGCGCGGCGCCGCCCCGGAACGTCGCCGGGGCGCGGGCGAGCAGCGCTTCGGCCAGCGCCTCGGAGGGTTGGTTGGCGAAGAAGCCGGAATGGGCGTAGGCGAGCCGGCCGGCCTGCGCGCGGATCGCCTCCACCACGCGCGGATGGGCATGGCCGAGGCACGAGACCGCGGCGCCCCCCGACGCGTCCAGCCAGCGCCGGCCGCAGGCGTCCTCGATCCACGCCCCCTCGCCCGCGACCGCCATCGGCAGGGCCGCGTCGAGCACGCGGTGCATGACCGGGGAGAAGGATGCGTTCATGGCGAGGCTCCGGCGGAGAGGTTTTCGAACCAACCTTCGACGCGGGCCGGGATCGGGTCAACGGCGGGATGACGGCTATCGCCGCCGAAGGGGCGCGACGATCTTAGCGGTCGCCCACCGGTCGGCGATGTTC
The DNA here is from genome assembly GCF_055129145.1 of Albimonas sp. Taxonomy (NCBI): domain Bacteria; kingdom Pseudomonadati; phylum Pseudomonadota; class Alphaproteobacteria; order Rhodobacterales; family Paracoccaceae; genus Albimonas; species Albimonas sp. The sequence goes on from NZ_JBSRTQ010000009.1 coordinate 58,477, forward strand.
CGCGAGACGGGGCGGGCACGCCACCGACGGCGTGTCATCTTCGGCCCGCGCCGCCATTGGCCCAAATCGCGCGACCGGCGGCTTCGGGATCGTCGCAACGTTCCGAGGCGCATGGCTCAAGTTGAATTCCTTTTGGGAACTCACTAGGCTCTCCGAAAGGCCCGGCGCCATGCCGGCCTGCAAGAAACCGGACGGGGAGCGAGATGCACGAAAAAAACGCCACGGTGGCCATCGTCGGCGCCGGCAGCTTCATCGGCGCGGCCATCGCGAAGCGCTTCGCGCGCGAAGGCTTCGCGGTCCATCTGGGGCGGCGCAACGGCGACAAGCTCGGCCCGCTGATCGACGAGATCGCGGCCGCCGGCGGGCGCGCCACCGGACGCAGCCTCGACGCCCGCACGCCCGAGGACGTCGCCGCCTTCCTCGACGAGGCCGACGCCGCGGCCCCGCTGGAGGTCTGCATCTTCAACATCGGCGGCAACGTGAATTTCCCGCTGACCGAGACCACCGACCGCGTGTTCCGCAAGGTCTGGGAGATGGCCTGCTTCGCCGGCTTCGTCACCGGCCGCGAGGCGGCGCGGATCATGGTTCCGCGCGGCCGGGGCGCGATCTTCTTCACCGGGGCCACGGCGTCCTTGCGCGGCGGTTCGGGCTACGCCGCCTTCGCCGCGGCCAAGTTCGGCCTGCGCGCCGTCGCCCAGGCCGCGGCGCGCGAACTCGGCCCGAAGCGGATCCACGTGGCGCATCTGATCATCGACGCCGGCGTCGACACCGACTTCGTGCGCGCCCGCATCGCGGACCGCGAGGGGCCCGACGCGCTCGAGAACCTCGCCCCCGGACGGCTGCTCGACCCCGCCTCGGTGGCCGAGACCTACTGGTCGCTCTATGCCCAGTCGCCCGACGCCTGGACCTTCGAAACCGAAATCCGCCCCTTCGGCGAGAAATGGTGACCCCCATGACGCCTGTGGAATTCCTGTTCGACTTCGGCAGCCCCAACGCCTTCTTGTGCCATCGCGTGATCCCCGAGATCGCGGCGCGGACCGGGGCGAGGTTCGTGCATGTGCCGATCCTGCTGGGGGGCGTGTTCAAGGCCACGGGCAACGTATCGCCGATGCAGGCCTTCGCCGGCGTGCCGGCCAAGCTCGCCTATCAGAGCCGCGACATGGAACGGTTCGTCGAGGCGCACGGCATCGACGACTACCGCCGCAATCCGCATTTCCCGGTCAACACGCTGGCCCTGATGCGCGGCTGCTACGCAGCGAAGCGGCTGGGGGTGTTCGAGCCCTATCTGGACGCGGCCTACCGCGCGATGTGGGTCGACGGGCTGAAGATGGACGATGCGGACGTGATCCTCGCGGCGCTGAACGCGGCGGGCCTCGACGGGGCGGCGCTGATGACGCTCGCCCAGGCGCCCGACGTGAAGGCCGAGCTGGTCGCCGCGACCCAGGCGGCGGTGGAGCGCGGCTGCTTCGGCTCCCCCACCTTCTTCGTGGGCGAGGAGATGTGGTTCGGCAAGGAGCGGCTGGAGGAGGCCGCGGCCGCGGCGCGCGCCGCCTGACCGGATGCGTCGCCCCCCGCGCGCCGCTCGACGCAAGCCATGCGCGCCGCGACAGGGCTCAATGGCGGGAGAGAGTTCGCGACCTCCGCCGATGGTTCCCTGCGCGACGCTTGACCCGGACGACGCGGAGGCATAATTATCCTGACAACAGTCAGGTCAAACGCGGCGCACCGCACGACGCCGCGCGATCGGGAGGATAAGGGAATGTCGCTTGGGTTCGGCCCTCAAGGTCCGACCGCGGACGCCGCGCGTTCGCGCCCGGCCTCCGTCGGGGACGCCCGGTCGTCGGGCCCCGCGCGCATCGCCCTTCCCTTCCCCCCGACCCCCGATGCCACGCCGACCCCGCGCCTTGCGCGCGACCTCCCGTGGGCCTGCGTCCCGCGTCGCCAAACCCGTCGCCTGACGCCCGCCCGCCGCCCCGCCCATCCCCTCCGGAAGGATCGACCATGAAACATGCGTTGCCCCATGAAGACCTCAACAACCTCGCCATGTCCGAAAAGGCCCGGCCCCTGCTCGACGCGGTGGTCAAGCACATCCGCGACAACTGCGACCCGGCCTATGAGGAATACGAGCGCCTGGGCGAGAACCGGGCCGAGCGCTGGGGCTATGGCGAGGGCCAGCTCGAGATCCTCGAGGATCTGAAGAACAAGGCCAAGGAAGCCGGCCTCTGGAACTTCTTCCTGCCCAACGCCGACACCGGCGAGGGTCTGTCGAACCTCGACTACGCTTATATCGCGGCCGAGCTCGGCAAGAACCCGCTCGCCTCGCAGTCGATGAACTGCTCCGCCCCCGACACCGGCAACATGGAAGTGCTGGAGCGCTGCGGCACCCCCGAGCAGAAAGAGCAGTGGCTGAAACCCCTGCTGAACGGCGAGATCCGTTCCGCCTTCGCGATGACCGAGCCCGACGTCGCCTCCTCGGACGCCCGCAACGTCAGCACCCGCGCGGTGCTGGAGAACGGCCAGTGGGTGATCAACGGCGAGAAATACTACATCTCCGGCGCCGGCGACCCGCGCTGCAAGATCATGATCACCATGGTCAAGACCTCGCCCGACGCCGAGCCCTTCCGCCAGCAGTCCCAGATCCTGGTGCCGATCGACACCCCCGGCGTCGAGATCGTCGGCCCGATGCACGTCTTCGGCCATGACGACGCCCCCCACGGCCACATGCAGATCCGCTTCAAGGACGTCCGCGTGCCCGAGAGCAACATGCTGTGGGGCGAAGGCCGCGGCTTCGAGATCTCCCAGGTCCGCCTGGGCCCGGGCCGCATCCATCACTGCATGCGCTCCATCGGGGCCGCCGAGAAGGCGCTGGACCTGATGATCGCGCGCGGACTCAGCCGCGAAGCGTTCGGCAAGAAGATCATCGATCTGGGCAAGAACATGGAGACGATCTCCCGGTCGCGCATCGAGATCGAGGCCTGCCGGATGATGGTGCTGAAGGCCGCCAAGGCGATGGACGTGCTGGGCAACAAGGAGGCCCGGGTCTGGGTCTCGATGGTCAAGGCGATGGTGCCCGAGAAGGCCTGCAAGATCATCGACGACGCCATGCAGGTGCACGGTGCGACCGGCGTCAGCCAGTGGTCGCCGCTGTCCTCGATGTACACCAAGCAGCGCACGCTGCGCCTGGCCGACGGCCCGGACGAAGTGCACCACAACGTGGTCGCCCGCGCCGAGGTGAAGGCGTTCCAGAGCTCGAACGACCGTCAGGCCGCGCTGAACAAGGACGACCGCGGCCGCGCCTTCGACGGGCCGTGATCGCTTCGCCGGGGCGCCGCCGCGCGCCCCGGAACGCATGACGGCGCCGCGCGTCCCTGCCAGGGGATGCGCGGCGCACTCCCCCGGCCGCGATGGCCCTGCGGTCACGCCGACCGCCTGAGACCGCCCCCATGCCATAGCCTCCGCGCCCCCCCCAAAACCTGACCGCGCTTGCGCGCCGGCAGGCGACGGCGCACCATGTCAGGCGCGCGCAAAGCGCCCCCCGGGCAGCCCGGGAAGGCACGCAACGACGAAAGGGAGGACCGCCGCCCGGCGGCGACGCTGCGGGCGGACGGCCGGAAAGGTGACCAGATGACCGACGCGACCGGACCGCTCGCGGGCTTCCGCGTGACCGAAATCGCCGGCGGCGTGGGCGGCGCATGGGCCGGCCGGATGCTGGCCGAAATGGGCGCCGACGTCCGACGGCTGGAGCCCGAGGGCGGCGACCCCCTGCGCCGACGCCGCGAGGACCCCGACGCGCCGGAGACCGAGGGCCTGCTCCACGCCTGGCTCGACCAGGCCAAGACCGCGCTGACGCCCGACGCGCTGGAGGCATCCATCGCCGCGAGCGACCTCGTGATCCTGGGCGAGGACGCGCCGCGCGGCCTCCTGCCCGGCGCCCCCCGCCTCGCCACCATCGACCTCAGCTGGTTCGGCCGCCACGGGCCGCGCGGCGCCTGGCGGGGCTCCGACCTCGTGGTGCAGGCGCTCGCCGGCGCCATCCACCCCTGCGGGCCGACCGACGGCCCGCCCCAGCAGCTCGGCGACCTGCAGGCCGCGATGATCGGCGGCGTGGCGGCGGCGACGGCCGGGCTCGCCGCCCTCTATTCCGGCGGGGCGCATCGGCTTTGCGAGGTCTCGATCCTCGAATCCTGCCTCGTGCTCTCGGACCTGTCGATCAACGACGCCCAGGCGCTCGGCCGCGCCTGCCCGCGCGACGGGGTCAACCGGTTCCACCCGACCTGCCCGGTGTCGATCCACCGCTGCAAGACCGGCTGGCTCGGCGTCACCTGCATCACGCCGGCCCAGTGGCAGGGCTTTTGCGAGATGCTGGAGCGGCCGGACATGGCCGCCGACCCGCGGCTCGCGACGATCTACCTCCGCTCCGAGCACGCCGACGAGATCGAAGCGGCCATCGACGCCCGCCTGCCCGCGAAGACCGCGGAGGAATGGGCCGCGATGGGCCGGGCCCTGAAAGTGCCGAGCGTGGTGGTCCCCGATGCCGGCGGGATGCTGGACCATCCGGTGTTCAACGCCCGGCGCTCCTTCGGTCCGGTGGCGGGCGCGGCCCCCGGCGTGATGGGGCCGCGCTCGCCCCTGAAGGTCACGGCGCCCGAAGGGACCGCGGGTGCGGAGACCGGCGCGGGCGACCCGCTCGCCCCCCTCGCCGGGCTTCGCGTCGCGGATTTCTCCATGGGCTGGGCCGGGCCGCTCGCCACCCGCATCCTCGCCGATCTGGGCGCCGAGGTGATCAAGATCGAGGCCGGGCGCTATCCGGACTGGTGGCGCGGCACGCTGTGGGACGCGGCCTCCATCGCCGCGGCGCAATACGAGACCTCGCGCCGCTTCGCCGTGGTCAACCGCAACAAGTCCAGCGTCAGCTTCGACCTGACCACCGAAGAGGGCCGCGGCCTCGCCCGCGCGCTGGTCGACGCCTCCGACGTGGTGGTGGAGAACCATGCCGCCGGCGTCATGGCGCGGCTGGGCATGGGGTGGGAGGATCTGAGCGCGGGCCGCGACGACCTGGTGATGCTGTCGATGTCGGCCTTCGGCGCCGGCAATGTCTGGTCGGACACGCGGGCTTACGGGTCGACCCTCGAACAGGGCTCGGGCGTGCCGAGCTTCCGCGGTCAGCCGCACTGGCCGCCGACCATGGGCCACATCGCCTATGGCGACCCGGTCGGGGGCATCCATGGCGCGGCGGCGCTGCTGGCGGGGCTGATCCACCGCAAGCGGACCGGTCAGGGCCAGTGGATGAACATGAGCCAGATCGAATGCCTGCTGCCGTTCAACGCGCCGGGCGTGCTCACCCGCTCCGCCACCGGGCGCGAGCCGAAGCGGCTGGGCAACGGCCACCCGGTGATGGCGCCCCATGGCATCTATCCGGCGGCGGGGGAGGACAACTGGATCGCCATCGCCGCCGGCGACGACGCCGCCTGGACGGCGCTGGCGGGCGCGATGGGGCGGGCGGATCTGGCGGCCAGCCATCCCGATGCGGCCTCCCGCCGGGCGGCGGCGTCGGAGATCGACGCGGCCATCGCAGCCTTTTCCCGCGATCAGGACGCCGAGGCGCTCGCCGCCGCGCTGCAGGCGGCCGGCGTCGCCGCCGCCCCGATCCTGAAACCCGAAGCGGTGATCGACGACGCGCATCTGCATGCCAACGGCGCCTATCTGGAGGTCCCCCGCCCCCATATCGGGGACCAGCGCCAGTTCGCGCTGTCCTGGACCACCGACGGCGTCCGCGCGCCGCTGCATGGGCCCGCCCCCCTGCTCGGCGCCCAGACGCAGGAAGTGCTCGCCCGCGTGCTCGGGCGCGACGCGGCCGACTACGCAGGCCTGGTCGCGCGCGGCGTGATCAGCCTGCGGCCCACCGCCCTGCGCGGCACGGTCCCCGCGCCCGAGACGGCCGGCGCCGCCGGGGGCTGAGGGCCGACACGCGACCGCCCGCCGCCGGGGGCTCCGGCGGCGGGCGGCGTGGGGTCCCCGCGGGGATCCGGTTCAGACAGCCTTGACGAGCGGATTGAAGCGGCGGTTCAGCTTGCGCATACCCGCCAGCCAGCGGTCATAGTCCGAGGTCTTGCGGCGCATGTATTCCAGGACCTCCGGGTGCGGGAGCACCAGAAACGTCTCCGCCTCGATCGCCTTCAGGCAAGCCTCTGCCACCGGCTCCGGCTCGATCAGCCCGTTGACCGAGGCGACGCCGCCCTCCTTGCCCTTGATCATGTCGGTATTCACCGCCTGCGGGCACAGGACCGAGACCTTGATCCCCTGGTCGCCATAGGTCAGCGAGATCCACTCGGCGAAAGCCACCGCCGCGTGCTTGGTCACCGCGTAGGGCGCGGAGCCCACCTGGCTCAGCAGCCCCGCCGCCGAGGCGGTGTTGAGGAAATAGCCGCCGCCGCGCGCGATCATCCGCGGGACCAGGTGACGCGCGGCCCAGACATGGGCCATCACGTTGACCTCCCAGATCTTCTGCCAGTCCGCGTCCGGCACTTCCGGCCCGCCGCGGATCGAGATGCCGGCGTTGCAGCAGAAAAGATCGATGGGGCCGATCTCGGTCTCCACCTTCTCGATCAATGCGCCGACCCTGGCCTCGTCGGACACGTCGAGCCTGAGGCCGATCCCGCCGAACTCGGCCGCCGTCTGCTTGGCGCCCAGCGCGTCGATGTCCACGCAGACCACCTGCTTCGCGCCGGCCTCGGCGAAGCGGCGGGCGAGCGCCCGGCCGATCCCGCCGGCGGCGCCGGTGACAACGACGATGCGATCCGTCACGTCCATATGCGTCTCCTTTCGCGCCGAACCCTCAGGCCCACATGTTGGTGCCGCCGCAGACGGTCAGCGCCTGCCCGGTCATGTATTTGCTGGCATCCGAGGCGAGGAACACCGCCACGCCGCCGAAATCATCCGCCTGGCCGAGCCGGCGCAGCGGGATCTGCGAATTGGCCCGCGCCTCGGCCTCGGGGTTGTCCCAGAGCGCCTTGGCGAAGTCGGTGCGGATCAGGCCGGGGCAGATGGCGTTCACGCGCACGCCCTGCGGCCCGAATTCGTCGGCGAGGTTGCGCACCAGCCCGATCAGCGCCAGCTTCGACACCCCGTAGAGCCCCAGCGTCGCCGACGGCTTGAACGCGCCGACGGACGACGTGAACATCATCGACCCGCCGCCGCGCCCGATCATGTCGCCGACCACCAGCCGCGCCAGCCACAGGTTGGACTGCACGTTGGTGGCCATGGTCTTCTCGTAGGCCTCGTCCGGGATTTCCGAGATCTTGCCGTAGTGGACGTTCACCCCGGCGTTGCCGACCACGATGTCGACGGGGCCCGACAGCTCGTGAGTGCGCCTGACCAGCGCCTCCAGCTCGTTCTTGCGGCCGGCGTTGGCCGCGACCGCATGGACCCGGTCGGCGCCGATGTCGGCGTTGATCTCGGCCGCGGTGGCGTCGAGCTGATCCTGCTTGCGCGAGCTGATCACCACCGTCGCCCCGTGGGCGGCCAGCGCATGCGCCATCGCCCGCCCCATGCCCTTGGAGGCGCCGGTCAGCAGCGCGGTCTTGCCGGTGAGATCGAAGAGTTTTGTCTCGACCATTTGGTTTCCTCCCGTTTGGTCACCCGGCCCGCCGCTTGTGCGGTCTTGCAGGCCGTCTCATGCGCGCCGTGAGGGGCCGCCCCCCACGGCGCGACGCATCACTTGGCCCCGGTCTTCAGCCCGCCGAGGTCGAGGTCCACGAAGCGCCCGCCTTCGGCCGCGAGCTTCCTCAGCGTCCGCGCCGGGGCGAAATCGGGGTCTTCGGCGCCCAGCTTCTCCATCCGCGCCAGCACCGCCTTCGGCCCGACCATGTCGCCGTACCAGATCGGCCCGCCCTTGTCGGACGGCCAGCCGTAGCCCGACAGCCAGACGATATCGATGTCCGAGGGGCGCTGCGCCTTGTTATCCTCGAGAATTTTCACCGCTTCGTTGATCATCGGGAAGATGCAGGTCTCGGTGATCTCGGCGCGGTCCATGGTCGAGGGCTCGGCCCCGGTCACGTCGCGGATCACCCTGGCGGTCACCTCGGACGGGCTGCCCTTGCGGGCCTCGTCATAGTCGTAATAGCCCGCGCCGGTCTTCTGGCCGCGGCGGTCCATCTCGCAGAGCGCGTCGCGGATCGGGTTGGCGGTGGTCGCGCCCTTCGACCAGCCGATGTCGAGGCCGGCGAGGTCCGACATCTGATAGGGTCCCATCTTGAAGCCGAACTCATTCAGCGCCGCGTCCACGTCCCAGGGCATCACGCCCTTCCAGACCAGCTTGTTGGCTTGCACCTGCCGGGCGCGAAGAATTCGGTTGCCCACGAAGCCGGGGCAGACCCCGACCAGCGCCGCGACCTTGTTGATGGTCTTGGCGAGCTCCATCGAGGTCGCGACCACATCGTCCGCGGTCTCGTCGGCGCGCACGATCTCCAGCAGCTTCATCACGTTGGCGGGCGAGAAGAAGTGCAGTCCGATCACGTCGCCCGGTCGCGAGGTCGCCGCGGCGATGGCGTCGATGTCGAGGCCGGACGTATTGGTCGCCAGGATCGCGCCCGGCTTGCAGACCCGGTCGAGATCCCGAAAAATGGTCTTCTTCAGGTCCAGATCCTCGAAAACCGCCTCGATCACCAGATCGACGTCGGCGAGCGCCTCGATCCCCATGGCGCCGGTGATCCGGCCCATGCGCGCCTCGACCTCGTCCTGCGGGAAGCGGCCGCGGTCGGCGCTGCGCTGGTAGTTCGTGCGCACCACCTTCAGGCCCCGCTCCAGCGCCGCCTCCTGACGCTCGACGATGGTCACCGGGATGCCGGCGGTGGCGAAGTTCATCGCGATGCCGCCGCCCATGGTGCCGGCGCCGATGATTCCGACCGAGCGGATGGGGCGAAGGCGCTGGCGCGGGTCGAGGCCCGGAACCTCCCAGGCCTTGCGGCCGGCTTCGGCGATGTAGGCGGCGGTTTCCGCGGCGGTGGGGGTCATCGAACCTCTCCGATTTTCGCATGTGCAGGGCGGGCGCGGGGGGGGGGGGGGGGACGCGCCGGTGTGCGGGCCCGGGCGCTCCACCCGTGCTGACAGTTGTCAGCCCTAAGGCATCGCCGAAACCCGGACAAGACGCTTGCGCCGAGCGACGGCGGGGCCGTCCGTTCAGGCCGTCGGCGGGGTCGGCGCGACCGCCAGCCGCGCCACCATCGCCGCCACGCCCGCCGCCACCACGTCGAGCATCAGCGCGTCGTCCACGTCGCGGGTCAGCCAGTCGCGCATCGGGCCGAAGGCGGACAGGAAGATGATCATGTTGGCCATCACCTCGGTCCGCGGGTCGTCGGCCGGCAGGCCGGCGCGCTGCGCGAGCTGTTCCGACAGCTCCCCCAGCAGCGCCCGGTCGCGCACCCGCATGGCGCGGCGGTCCTCCTCCAGCATGTGGGGGACCGAGCGGTAGACCAGGATCGTGCCCTGCCGCTTCTTGGACCAGGCGTCGCGGAAATAGGCGCGCAGCACGTCCTCGAATTCCGCGTCGGGCTGGCGTTTCAGCAGCTCCGGCAGACTGGGCACGTCCGGGTTGAACCACAGCTGGTTCAGCAGCCGGCGCAGGATGTCGTTCTTGTTGGCGATGTAGTCGTAGATGCTGGCCTGATTGACCCCCGACCTCGCGCAGATGTCGCGGATCGTGGTCGAGGCGAAGCCCTTCTCCAGGAACAGGTCCAGCGCCGCCTGGCAGATCTGCTCGCGGCGCCGATGGATCAGCGACTCGTTCTGCACGCCGGTCAGCTCGGCCTCCGACAGCGTCGAGGTCCCCGTGCCGGCGGTCTTTCGGTCGCCGCTTTCCTTGGTCACACGCCTGCTCCGATATCCCGGTTCGTCGCGCCCCCGGCGGCTGCGGCGGGGCTGCGCCCACCCTTGACCGTCCCGGGACCGACCCCTAGGGTAGCCGCAAACCTGACGAATGTCAGCCCGCGAATATCGCGGAGATCCATGGGAGGAGAAGGGCCATGCGCGCGCCCCGTGTCAACCGTTCCGCGCTCGCGGCGCGCGAGTTCGCCGCCGGAAGCCTCGCCTGATGGGCATCGCCTCCGCCCCCCGCCGTCTGTTGATCGCCAATCGCGGCGAGATCGCGCTGCGCATCGCGCGCACCGCGCTGGACCTCGGCATGACCCCGATCGCCATCCACCCCGAGGATGACGCGGAAAGCCTCCATGTCCTGCGCGCGCCCGAGCGCATCGCCTTGCCCGGCCGCGGCGCCCGCGCCTATCTCGACCCCGACGCGGTGGTCGCGGCGGCGCGCGAGGCCGGCGCCGACGCCGTGCATCCGGGCTACGGGTTCCTCTCCGAAAACGCAGCCTTCGCCGCCAAGGTCGAAGCCGCCGGCATGATCTTCGTGGGGCCCACGCCCGCCGCGCTGGCCCTGCTGGGCGACAAGATCGCCGCCCGGAAACGCGCCGCGGAGCTGGGCGTCCCCATCCTCGCCGGCGGGACGACCGGGCCGGGCGGCGCCAGCCTCGACGACGCCCGCGCCTTCTTCGCCACCCTCCCCGCCGGCGCCGCCCTTCTGATCAAGGCGGTCGCGGGCGGCGGCGGGCGCGGCATGCGCGTGGTCCGCGACGCGGGCGAGCTGGCCGAGGCCTGGACCCGCTGCCGATCCGAAGCCGAAACCGCCTTCGGGCTGGCGGATGTCTACGTGGAGCGGTTCCTGCCTGCGGCGCGGCACCTCGAGGTGCAGATCCTCGGCGACGGAACCGGCGCCTGCATCGACTATGGCGAGCGGGAATGCACCCTGCAGCGCCGCCACCAGAAAGTGGTGGAGATCGCGCCCTCCCCCTCGATCACGTCCGACCAGCGCGCCCGGCTCTGCGCCCATGCCCTGGCGATGGCGCGCAGCGTCGATTACCGCAGCCTCGGGACGTTCGAATTCCTGGTGGCCGCCGAGCCGACCGACGGAGAAGACCTCTTTTTCATCGAGGCCAACCCCCGCATCCAGGTCGAGCATACGGTGACCGAGGAGATCCACGCCGACGACCTCGTCGCACGCCAGCTGCGCATCGCGGGCGGAGAGACGCTCGCCGACATGGGTCTTTCGGAGGGCCCCCGCGCGGCGGAGGGCTGCGCCGTCCAGCTGCGCGTGAACATGGAGCGGATGGACGAGAACGCCCAGGCCCTGCCCGCCGGCGGGCGCATCGCGGTCTACGAGCCGCCCGCCGGCGCCGGCGTGCGCGTCGACGGTTTCGCCTATGCCGGCTACCGGACCTCGCCCCACTACGACAGCCTGCTCGCGAAAGTGATCGTGCATGCCCGCGCCGGCGGCTGGCCCGCGGCCTTGCGCCGCGCGGAACGGGCGCTGGCCGAATTCCGCATCGAGGGTGTGGACACCAACCTCGCCTGGCTGCGCGCGCTGCTCGCCCGGCCCGAGGTGGCCGGCGCCGCGGTGACCACGACCTTCATCGAGACCCACGCGGCCGCGCTGGCCGCCGACGCCGCGGCTATGGCGCCTTCCGAAATCCCGGCGGCGGAGCCCGACGCCCCCGCCGCCGCGCAGGTGGAAACGCCCGAAGGCGCGGTCGCGGTCCGCTCCCCGATGCAGGCCACCGTCGTCACCCTGTCGGTCGAGGTCGGGGCGACCGTCGCCGCCGGCCAGCAGCTCGCCATCCTCGAGGCGATGAAGATGGAGCATGTGGTCGCCGCCCCCGTCGGCGGCATCGTGCGCGCGGTCTTCGCCACGCCTGGCCAGACGCTGATGGACGCGCAACCCCTGCTCGCCATCGACCCCGACGCGGCCGCCGCCACCGGCGCCGCGGCGGCGGCCGAGATCGACCTCGACCGCATCCGCCCCGATCTGGCGGAGGTCCGCGCCCGCCACACCCACGGCCAAGACGAAAACCGGCCCGAGGCCGTCGCCAAGCGCCACGCCCGCGGCCAGCGCACCGCGCGCGAAAACCTCGCCGCGGTCTGCGATCCCGGCACGTTCCGCGAGTTCGGCGCGCTCGCCGTCGCCGCCCAGCGCCAGCGCCGCAGCGAAGACGACCTGATGCGCAACACCGCCGGCGACGGCATGCTGACCGGGCTCGGCCAGATCAACGGCGACCTCTTCGAGGCCGACCGCGCCCGCTGCGCCTTCGCGGTCGGCGACTACATGGTGCTGGCGGGCACGCAGGGGCAGCGGCACCACCGGCGGCTCGACAAGATCTGCTCCACCGCCGCCGAGTGGAATATTCCTTTGGTGTTCTTCGCCGAAGGCGGCGGCGGACGCCCCGGCGACACCGAACGCGCCACCTATGCCGGCATCTCCAACGGCACATTCACGAAATTCGCCGCGCTCTCGGGCCAGGTGCCGCTGGTCGGCATCGTCTCCGGCCGCTGCTTCGCGGGCAACGCGGCCCTTCTGGGCTGCTGCGACGTGATCATCGCCGACGAAAGCTCGAACATCGGCATGGCCGGCCCGGCGATGATCGAGGGCGGCGGCCTCGGGATCTACAAGCCTGAGGAGATCGGCCCCATCGGCGTGCAATCCCTCAACGGCGTCGTCGACATCCGGGTGAAGGACGAGGTCGAGGCCTGCGCGGTCGCGCGCAAATATCTCTCCTACTTCCAGGGCCCCGTCGCCGAGTGGACGGCCCCCGACCCTCGCCGCGCCCGCCATGTGGTCCCCGAGAACCGGCTGCGGGTCTATTCCCCGCACGAGGCCGTCGCCTCCATCGCCGACGAGGGCTCGGTGCTGGAGCTCAGGCGCGAATTCGGCGTCGGCATCGTCACCGCGCTGATCCGGATCGAGGGCAAACCCTTCGGCGTCATGGCCAACAACCCCGGCCATCTCGGCGGCGCCATCGACGGACCCGCCGCGGACAAGGCGAGCCGCTTCATGCAGCTTTGCGACGCCTTCGACATCCCGCTGATCTCGCTCTGCGACACGCCCGGCTTCATGGTGGGGCCGGAGGCGGAGAAGACCGGCCTCGTCCGCCATGTGTGCCGGATGTTCGTCACCGCCCGCTCGATCTCCGTGCCGCTCTTCGCGGTGGTGCTGCGAAAATGCTACGGGCTCGGCGCGCAGGGCATGGTGGGGGGCGGGACCTACGACAACTTCTTCACCGTCTCGTGGCCCACCGGCGAGTTCGGCCCGATGGGGCTGGAGGGGGCGGTGACGCTCGGCTACCGGCGCGAGCTCGACGCCATCGAGGATCCGGCGGAGAAGAAGGCGCTCTATGACCGTCTGCTGGCCGAATATTACGAGCAGGGCAAGGCGATCCGCGTCGCCTCGACGCTCGAGATCGACGCGGTGATCGACCCTGCCGACACAAGAGGCTGGATCCTGTCCGGGCTAGGCTCGGTCCGGATGCGCCCGCCGCTTTCGGGCCGCAAGCGCCCCTTCGTCGACACCTGGTGAGACCCCCCATTCGGAGAGACCGCATGACATTCGAAACCGTCGCCGCCGGGCTGGAATTCCCGGAGGGCCCCGTGGCCATGCAGGACGGATCGGTCCTGCTGGTCGAGATCCGGCGCGGCACGCTGACCCGGGTGCAGCCCGACGGGACCGCCGAAGTGGTGGCCGAGCTCGGCGGCGGCCCCAACGGCGCCGCCATCGGGCCGGATGGGCGGGTCTATGTCTGCAACAACGGCGGGTTCGTGTGGGCCGAGCGCGCCGGAGTGCTGGCCCCGGTCGGCACGCCGGACGACTACGTCTCGGGCTCGATCCAGGCGGTGGACCTGACCACGGGCGCGGTCGAGACGCTCTACACCGAATGCGACGGCGTCCCCCTGCGCGGGCCGAACGACATCGTGTTCGACGCCGAGGGCGGGTTCTGGTTCACCGATCTGGGCAAGACCATGCCCGAGACCATGCATCACGGCGCCATCTTCCATGCCGCCGCCGACGGCTCGCGCATCACCCGCGCCCGCTTCCCGATGATCACGCCCAACGGCTGCGGCCTCTCGCCCGACGGCAAGACCCTGCATGTGGCCGAGACCCGGACCTCGCGCATCTGGTCCTTCGACGTGGTCGCTCCAGGCGAACTGGCCCCCCATGTCGGCTTCCGTCCCGGCCGGCTGCTGACCACCCTGCCCGATTATCAATTGCTCGACAGCCTCGCGATCCAGGCCGACGGCGCGGTCTGCGTGGCCACCCTGATGCGCGGCGGGATCACCATCGTCGACGCGGCGACCGGCGCGTCCGAGTTCGTCGACGTGCCGCTCGACCCGCACGACCCCTATATTACGAACATCTGCTTCGGGGGCGCGGACATGCGGGATGCGTGGATCACCTGCTCCACCTCCGGCACGCTGGTGAAGACCCGCTGGGCGAAGCCGGGGCTGGTTCTGAACTTCAACGGCTGAGCCCCGCCTCCGTCCCGGCCGCCTCCGCCGACAACCAGCCGGCGAAGGCGGCGAGCTCGGGCGCCTCGGCCGGGCGGCGCGGGTGCTGGAGCACGAACCACCGCTTGGTCGGGCGCAGCCTGGGATGCGCGGCGACGAGCGTCCCCGCCGCCAGGTCGGGACGCAGCAGCGCCGCGATCCCGATGGCGACGCCGAGCCCGCGGGCGGCGGCCTCCATCGCGAGCCCAGCGCTTTCGAAACTCGACCCCGTCTCGGCGGGCACATGACGCAGGCCGGCATGGTCGAGCCAGCGCCGCCAGTCATCGGGCCGGGGCCGGGCGTGCAGCAGGGGCAGCACGGCGAAATCCGGCGGGCCCTCGGCCAGCAGCGCCGGCGCGCAGACCGGCAGCGTCTCGATCGGCAAGAGCCGGCGCGTGACCAGCCCCGGCCGCGCCGCCCCGTCCGACACCACGATCACCGCGTCGAAGCGCGCGGGGGTCAAGTCCAGCGGGTTGGAGCTGGTGTGCAGGTCCAGCCGCAGGTCCGGACAGGCCGCGCGCAGCGCCGCCCATCGCGGCATCAGAAAGCGCGAGGCGAAGAAGCCGTAAACGCCCACAGACAGCCGCCGCGGCCCGCGCAGGCGCACGCCGCGCGCCGCCTCCGCGATCCGGTCGAGCGCCTCGCCGAACTCGGCCGCCAGCGCGGCGCCGGCCTCCGTCGGCTCCAGCCCCGCGGCGCGGCGCACGAACAAGGGCGTCTCCATCCGCGCCTCCAGATCCCGCACCTGGCGGCTGACCGCGCCAGGGGTCACGCCCAGCTCCTCCGCAGCCCGGGTCATCGAGCGGTGGCGGGCGGCGGCCTCGAAGGCGCGCACGGCGGGAAGCGGGGGGAGGCGGCGACCGGACATGGGTTGAGCCTGCCTCAATAAACCCGGCCTGGAAATCGTTTGATCGCGCGCCGGGCTCAAGAGACACTGCCCCCGCAAGGTCGAGCCCCCGGCGCTTTCCGGCGCAACGGCCGCCGGCCAGGCCAACAAACCACCGGAGGACGCCATGAACCACCCGACCCCGCCGCAGGCCGGCCAGCCCGTGACCCCAGCCGCGCGCGCCAGCCGCGCCGCCTCCGCCGAGCGCTCGCGCAACATCGCCCCCGACACGCGGGGCGAGAACTACTGGGACCTCGACCCCGCCCTGCGCGCGCTGCTGCCGCTCTACATGGACGGGGCGCTGCTGGCGCATCTGGCGCCGCATATGGCGGAGCTGGGCGCGCTGGCCGGCGGGCGCCTGGGCGCGCTCGCCGACACCTGCGAGCGTCACGAACCCGTCCTCCACCGCCGCGACCGCTACGGGCGCGACGAGGAATGGCTCGAATTCCACCCCGCCTATCGGGAGATGGAGGCCATCGCCTTCGGCCGCTTCGGCATGCACGCGATGACCAACCGCGCAGGCGTGCTCGGCTGGCCGGAGAAGATGCCGCCCATCGCCAAATACGTCTTCCACTACCTGTTCAGCCAGGCCGAGTTCGGGCTGCTCTGCCCGGTGAACCTGACCGACAGTTCCTCGCATCTGGTCGACCTTTACGGCACGCCCGAGATCCGCGCGCGCTTCCTGCCCGGCATGTGGTCCCAGGACATGGGCGACCTGATCAAATGCGCGCAGTTCATGACCGAGAAGGCCGGCGGCTCCGACATCGGGCGCTCGGACCTCACCGCGGTGAAGGACGGCGAGACCTACCGGCTCTGGGGCGAGAAATGGTTCTGCTCCAATGTCGACGCGGAGGCCTCGGTCCTGCTCGCCCGGCCTGAGGGCGGGGCGGAGGGCAGCCGGGGGCTCGGCCTCTTCCTCATGCCGAAAGTCCTCGAGGACGGGACCCGCAACAGCTACCGGATCATGCGGCTGAAGGAGAAGATGGGGTCGAAATCCATGGCCTCGGGAGAGATCATGTTCGAAGGCGCTGTGGCCTACCCGCTGGGGGCGCTCGACCAGGGCCTCAAGCAGATGCTGGTGATGGTGAATTCCTCGCGCATCTCGCACCTGACCCGGGCGGCGGGGATGATGCGCCGTTGCCTGAACGAGGCGATGGCCGCCGCCCGCGCCCGCGACGCCTTCGGCAAGCGGGTGATCGAGCATCCGCTGATGCGCCGGCAGCTGATGAAGCTGATGATCCCGACCGAACAGGCGCTCACCGCGCTGCTTTACACCGCCGCCGCGTCGGCCGACGAGCGCCCGCGGGCGCAAAAACTGCTGCGGCTGCTGACCCCGATCTGCAAGTTCCGCGCCTGCCGGGACAATGTGCCGGTGGCGACGGGGGCGTTGGAGGCGCGCGGCGGCAACGGCTATATCGAGGACTGGCCCAATTCCCGCCTGGTCCGCGATGCGCATCTGGGGCTGTTGTGGGAGGGGACGTCGAACATCAACGCGCTCGACGCCGTGCAGCGCGCGGTGGGCAAGGCCCGCGCGCATGAGGCGCTGGCCGAGGATCTGGCCGAGCGGATCGAGGCCGCCGCCCTCCCCGGCCAGTTCCGCACCCGCCTCTCCGGCGCCGTCGACCGCGCCATCCGCTTCGCCGAGGAGGTGGCGTCCGACCCCGCGCATGAGCGTCACAGCCGCGAAGCCGCGGGCCAGCTCTACCACGCCGTCACCGCGGCGCTGATGGCGACCGAAGGTCAGGCGCTGGGCGAGGCCGGGGGCGACGCGCGCCGGCTGGTGATGGCCCGCTTCGTGATCGAGCACCGGATGCATGAGGCGGGCCCGCCCAGCCTCGCCGCCAAACGGTGGGAGGACGCGGCGATCGATCGCCTGCTGTCCGACGCGCCGGTGTCGCTGGCCGACGCCTCCCGGCTGGTCCAGGCCTGAACGGGCGGGCTGGAGCGGGCCTCCCGGGAGGACCGGCCATGACGTTCTCCCGTCGCCGGTCCCATCGCGACGCGGTCATTCTCGCCCCCCCGAACGCGCGCGCCCGAACGCCCGCGCCCGAAAAACCCTGCGCCCCGGCACGCGATATGCGGCCGGGGCGAGCTCCGGGGGAGTGAGGGGGGAAGGTATGTCCACCCCGGAACGCTCCGGCGCGTCCTCGCCGGTCAGGGGCGGGGCCGGCCGGTCGGGCGCGAGCCGAAGGATCGGCCCGTCCGCCTCGGAATGTCAGTCGTTGAGGGCCCGCGCGTTCCGCGATCCCGCAGCGCCCCGCGGCGCGGTCGACCCGGACGGTCCGCCGGTCGGAGCGGACCGCCCGGATCTTCCTCGCGGCTTCGCGGCGGCGTCAGGCGAGCAGGCCCGCGCCCCCATCGAAGACCGGTGCGCAGGGCGCGCCCGCCAGGATCCGCGAGGCCGGGTCGGGGGCGCTCCTGCCGCCTCCGACCCGGGCGCGGCCGGCGCCGCCTTCGAGGTCCCGCCCGCAGCAGGGCCGGCGTCGCCGGGGGCGAGGATCGGGGACAAGCGCACGCCCCCCTCGCCTCTTCCGGTCCACGCCCCCACGCCCCGCCGCCGGACGCCCAGCGCGCGCTTGTCACGGGCCGGGCCGCAGCGGAAGATGTCCGCCGCGCGCCGCCCGACCCGGAGGATCGCGCCGCTGATCGAAGAGGTGACGTCGTCCACGACCTTCCAGCCTCGAACGTTTCCTGCGGTCCGCGGGCTTTGCGTCCCCTGCCGCGAGGGCGATTGCTACCTTACGGCAAGCCGAAAGCCAGAGCCGCGGGCCGGGGAATCGACGAAGCGGGAAGGATCGCCGGTGAAGCCGCCCGCGGCGCGGCGGACCGCCTGCGTTCGCGGGGGGCGGATGGCGGAGCCGGGCGACTCGGGGCCGCCCCTTGCACGCGCGAGGCGAAGCCATGACCATCGGTTCCGGCCGATCCTTCACCCCCCAGCGTTACCGGCTCGCCGGCTGGGGGGCGCTCTTCGCCTTCGACGGCGTGATCCGCTTCTCCATGTATCGCGAGGCCGGAGCCGCCATCGTCCTCACCGCCGTGCTCGCGCCCCTGATCGTGGGCCAGGCCTACGGGATCGCCGCGCTCTACCGCAGGCTCGGCTTCGCGGGGGGGCTGACGGCGCCGGCGCTGGCCCTGATCCTCGGCCTGTCGACGTTCGGGGCCCTGGTCGTGTCGATGGCCGCCGACTTCACGCGCCCGCAGCTCGGCATCGCCATGCCCGAGGACCTGGTGGTGGCGCCGCTGCTGTCGGTCGGCCTCTACTATTGCGCGATCTTCATCATCTGGAGCCTCGGCTGCTTCTGGCTCACCGCCGAACGCGGCCGCCGCGCCGAGGAGCGCCGCGCCGCCGAGGCCGAGGCCGACGCCCTGCGCGCCGAACTGCAGCGCCTGCGCCTGCAGCTCGACCCGCATTTCCTGCTCAACGCGCTCAACGGCGTCGCGGAGGAGATCCGGACCCATCCGCCCGCGGCGCTGGCGATGCTCGACGACCTCAGCGTGTTCCTGCGCCATTCGCTGACCGGGATCGACCGACTGGTGATGACGGTGGCCGAGGAGGTGGAGGCGCTGTCGGCCTATCTCGACGTGCAGCGATCCCGCTTCGGCGACCGGCTGAGCGCGACGATGGACGTGGAGACGGCGGCGATGGGGCGGGGCATCGCCAGTTTCCTCCTGCAGCCGCTGGTCGAGAATGCGGTCGAGCATGGCCGCCGCGCCGCGCCCCGGCAGGTGGGGGTGGAGATCCGGGTGGCGGGCGACGCGCTGCGCATCGCGATCCGCAACAGCGGGCGGCTCGCAGACACGGCCCCCGCCGGCGCCCGCACCGGCATCGGGCTCGCCAATGTGCGCGCCCGCCTTGCCCTGCATTACCCGGCGCGGCATCAGTTGGCCCTGGCCGAAGTCGGGGAGGACGTCGTGGTCACGCTGATCCTGAAGGGAGAACCGCGATCCGGGTCGTGATCGTCGATGACGAGCCCCTCGCGATCCGGGCGCTGACGCGGCTGCTGGCCGCGCATCCCGACGTCGAGGTGGCGGGCGCCGCCCAATCCCTGACCGAGGCGGTCGCGGTGATCGCGCAGGCGCGCCCCGACGCGATCTTTCTCGACGTGGATCTGGGCGAGGGCGACGGCTTCCAGCTGCTCGCCGCCCTCGATGCCCCGCCCCGCGTGGTCTTCGTCACCGCCCATTCCCGCCACGCGGTCGAGGCCTTCGCCATCGAGGCCGCGGACTATCTGCTCAAGCCCGTCACGCCGGCGCGGCTCGACGATGCGTTGCGCCGGCTCGGCAAGCGGCTGGAAGGCGACGAGGCGCCGGCGCCCGAGATGCTGGAGCTGCGGATGCCCAGCCGCACGCTGCGGGTCGACCCGGCCCGGCTCGCGGCGCTGTCGGCGGAGGGCGACTTCACCCGCGTTCACCTTGCGGACGAGCCCAGCCTGCTGATCCTGCGCACGCTGAGCCATTTCGAGGGTCTGCTCCCCGATCCGCCCTTCCATCGGGTCGGCCGCTCCTCCCTCCTCAATCTCGACCGGGTGCGCCGGATCGTGGCGCGTGACCGAAACCTCGCGCATGTGACGCTGGAGGGGATGGAGGCGCCGCTGGCGCTGGGGCGCGCCGCGAGCCTGCGGCTGCGCGCGGCGCTGGCCGGCAAACGCGGACCCTGACGCGGGCTTGAAACGCCGGCCACGCCTGCCCCCTGCGGCGCCCCGCGGGGAATTCGTATCATCCTGCAATGAATCCCACGCCCCGAACCTGAACGTGCTAGGGTCTTCAGGTCCGCAAGCGGATCCGCGCCGCCTCGATGCGGCGGCCCGCGGCGGCCCGCGCTTGCGACGGCGCGAAGACCCCCCGATGAGCATTGGAGCGCAGGCGATGGACATGCTGCGATCGTCGAAATCGATTGTGACGTTCATGCACCCGTTCGCCCTGGCGGTCGGCGAGACCGAACTGCCGGCGGGCGATTACGAGGTCGTCGCGGAGGAGGAGCGGCTGGAAGGTCTCAGCTTCGAGGCCTACCGGCGCGTCGCCACCTTCCTGACGGTGCGCGGCAGGGGCGGCCGGACGGGCCTGACCGAGATGCGGCCCGTCACCGAAGAACAGCTTGAGGCGGCGATCAGCCGCGACCGGACGCTGGCCGGATATCCAGGCGACGGCGACGCGGCGCTTTCCCCGCGCAAGGATCCCACATGAACATTCCCGAATGGGTCAAGCCCGGCGTCTACGGCGCCGTCGTCGGCGCGGTCGCGATCACGGTCGTCGGCTTCAGCTGGGGCGGATGGATGACCGGCGGCGACGCCGAGAAGATGGCGAGCACGATGTCGTCCGAGAACGTCACCGCCGCGCTGGTGCCGATGTGCATGGAGAACTCGCATGCCGACATGGGCCGCACCGCCAAGCTCGCCGGCATCAACGAGGCCGCGTCCTACAAGCGCCGCGACGCGGTGATGGACACCGGCTGGGCCACCGTGCCGGGCTCGGACTCGCCCAACCGCGACCTGGCGGCGGCCTGCCTGACCGCGCTGGAAGCCGAAGCGGCATGATTGCGCGGCCCGGGCTTTCGCCCGGGCCGTCGGAGGCGAAACGCCCGCGGGATCTCCCGCGGGCGTTTTCGTGCGTGGGGGCGGCAAGGCTTGGGGCTGGGATCACGCCCGTCCGCGGATCGCCTGTTCGCCCGAGGCGAGCTCGATGATCTCCGCCGTCGTCGCTTCCTGCCGCACCCGTCGCTCGACGGCCCGGTCGGCCTCCAGCTCCCGCTCCACCTGGGCGCGGGCGGCGGACATCGCGGCCATGCGGGCCTCGTTCTCGGCGGCGAAGGCGTGCAGGGCGGCCTGGCAGAGCTGCGCGTGCAGGTATTCGGACCCCAGCGCGACCAGCAGCGCGCCGCGGTCCAGCTGGATCAGCGGCGCATCGCCCCTCGCCTCCGGCAGGTGGGCGGGGTCGAGCGGCAGCAGCCGTCGCCGCGTGATCCGCGCCGCGCCCTTGCGCCAGACGGCGTAAACCGCGTCGAGCCGCCCGATCCGGCCCGAGGCGAGGTCTGCCGAAAGTTGTCCGAGCAGCCGGTCGGCGAACTTGGGAATGGCGGGAGAATGCGAGGGCATGGCAGCGGTCCAACGCGGCGCCAGACCGCGCTGATCGGCGACCGCGGCCGCCCGTGTGCCGATCAGGAACAGATCCGCGTCGCCCGGCGCATCGGGGGTCGCCTCGGGCACGGCGTCGAGCACCCGCTCGGTGAAGGCGCCCGCGAATCCCTGCTCGGCGCAGAACAGCAGCAGCGCCTGTCGGCCTTGCGCCGCATCGGCGCCTTCGCCCGCGGCGAGGGGGGCGCCCTGAAACATCCGCGCCATCGCCGCGGCGATGTTCCCGGCATAGAGGTCGACCGCCTCCAGCTGCGCCCGCGCGGTCCGGGCCCGCGCCGCGGCGATGCCGGTCATGGCGTTGACCACGGCGCCGAGCTGCCGGATGCTGCGGATCCGCTCGGCGACGTCTTCCAGCCGCTCGGTCATGTCGGGCCGGGGGGCAGGCGCTCGGCCAGCGCCGCCATGGCGTCGAGCATCGCCCGGCGCCCGGCCTCGTCCATCTGCCCGGTCGCCGCGATGGCGGCGAGCACGCCCGGGGCGCCCTCATCCAGCGCCGCCGCCAGTCCCGCCCGAAACCCGGCCACCGCGTCGAGCGGCAGCGGATCCAGAAGCCCGGTCTGCACCGCCAGCACCAGCGCCACTTCGTCGGCGAGCCGCATCGCGGCGTGCTGCGGCTGGCGCAGGATCGCGCGGATGCGGGCGCCGCGGATCAGGCGCTGACGGACCCGTCCCTCGGGCATCCCGCCGAAGCGGGTGAAAATCTCCAGCTCCAGAAACTGCGCGTAGTCGAGCCGCAGGGATTTCGCCGCATCCCGCAGGATGCCCGCCTGGGTCTTGCCGCCGACCCGGCTGACCGAGACGCCGGCATCGACGGCCGGCTTCTGACCCTCGTGAAAAAGCTTCGAGTCCAGCACGATCTGGCCATCGGTGATCGAAATGAGGTTGGTGGGGATATAGGCGGAGAGGTTGCCCGCATCGATCTCCGCGATCGGCAGCGCGGTCAGGGAGCCCCCGCCGCGGGCCCTCGACAGCTTCGACGCCCGCTCCAGCAACCGGGCGTGCACATAGAACACGTCGCCCGGATAGGCCTCGCGCCCCGGGGACTGGCGGGTCAGCAGCGCGATTTCCCGATGGGTGGCGGCGTGCTTGGTCAGGTCGTCGATCACCACCAGCGCGTGCTGGCCGCGGTCGCGGAAGAATTCGGCCATCGACATCGCGGCGAAGGGCGCGATCCACTGCAGACCGGGCGCGGTCGCGGCGCCGGCCACCACCACGATGCAGCGGTCGAACGCCGCCTCCGCCTTCAGCGTGTCGATCACCCGGCGCACGGAGGAGCTTTTCTGCCCGATCGCCACATAGACGCAGATCATGTCGGTGGTCTTCTGCGCGAGGATCGCGTCGACGGCGAGCGTGGTCTTGCCGGTGGAATGGTCGCCCACGATCAGCTCGCGCTGCCCCCGGCCCAGCGCGAAGAGGGTGTCGATGACCAGGACGCCGGTCTGCACCGGCTCGGTCACCAGGTCGCGCTCGATGATCGAGGGGGCGGGGCGCTCGACCGGCCAGGTTTCGCCGGCCTCGATGGGCCCGAGCCCGTCGAGCGGCCGGCCCAGCGGGTCGATCACCCGGCCGAGCAGCGCCTCGCCGACCGGCGCGTTCACCACCTCGCCGGTCCCGCGCACGGCGTGGCCGACCTGCACCGGGACGGAGGCGTCGAGCATCACGCAGCCGATGCGGTCCGCGTCGAGCACCTGGGCGAAGCCGGTCTGCCCGCCCTCGAACCGCAGCAATTCGTCCAGCCGCACGTCGCGCAGACCGGAGACGGAGGCGATGCCGTCGCCGATCTCCTCCACCCGCCCCACCGCTTCCGCGACCGGGCCGAGCCCGACGGCGGCGAGCCGGGCGCGGGCGGCCTGCAGCCAGGCGTCGTCCTGCATTGCGTCATCGGGCATGGCGCAGCTCCGTCTCGATGCGGGCGAGGTCGGCCCGCCAGCTGTCGCGCAGGGTGAAATGGGGCCCGCTGAGCTCGGCCCCCGCGACCAGCGCGGGATCGGTGCGGAAGGCGAGGCGCGGGGTCCCGTCGGTCACGGCGGCGATCCGCGCTTCGGCGCGGGTCCGCGCCTCGGGCGTCAGAGGGGCGGCGGTGATCAGTTCGAGGGCGGCGCCGTCCAGCGCGGCGACGCGGCGGGCCTCGGGGGACATGGCGCCGAGCGCCGCCACCAGCCGGTCGAGGAACGCCTCCTGCACCCGGGCCTCATCGACCCGGTCGAGCAGCCGCCGCGCGATGTCCACCGCCAGCGCCGCCGAGGCCGCATCGCGGGCCGCCGCCCGGTCGGCCGCAGCGTGGGCGCCCGCGACCTCCGCCGCCTCGCGCGTCGCCTCCGCCGCCTCATCCGCCGCCTTGGCCGCCATCTGCGTGGCCGCCGCCGCGTCCCTGCGCGCGGCGGCGAGGATCGCGTCCCGCTCCGCTTCGAAACCCGCGCGGGTGGCGGCGATGTCGGCCAGGGCCGCCTCCGCCTCCGCCTGCCGGGCCGCGACCGCATCCAGCGTCGCCTGCGTCTCGGCCTTGCGCGCCGCGATCATCCCCGCCACGGGGCGCCACAGCACGCGCTGCAGCAGCCAGATCAGCACCAGGACGTTGAGCGCCTGCAGGACGAGCGTCCACGGGTCGAGGCTCATCCGATCAGCCCAGCAGCGGGTTGGCGAAGAGCAGCAGAAGCGACACCACCAGGCAGTAGATCGCCGTGGTCTCGATCATCGCGAGCCCGACGAAGAGCGTGCGCGAGATGGTGTTGGCCGCCTCCGGCTGGCGGGCGATGGCGTCCATCGCGGCGGCGACCGCCCGGCCCTCGGCCAGCGCCGGGCCGAGGGCCCCGAAGGACACCGCGAAGGCGGCGCCGAGGATGCTGCAGATCTCGAGATATGGCATGGGTCAGGCCCTTTCGGAGGCGGAGTCGGAGGCGGCGTCGCAGGAGGCGGGCCGCGCCTCCTCGACCGTCGAGGCGATGAACACGGTGGCGAGGATGGCGAAGATGTAGGCCTGCACCAGGCCTGTCAGAAGATCGAGCGCCATCAGGGGGATAGGCACCAGCAACCCGGCGAGCGAGGCGACGATGCCGACCACGAACACCCCGCTCATCACGTTGCCGAACAGGCGCACGAACATGGAGAACACACGCGTCACGCTCTCCATCAGGTTCAGCGGGATCATCGCGAGGTTGGGGCTGGCGAAGGATTTCAGGTAGCCCCCGACGCCCCCCGCCGCCCCGAAGCGGATCACCGCGAGGAACACCAGGATCGCCAACGCCGCGTCCGTCTCCAGCTTCGCCGTCGGCGGATCGATGCCGGGGATCAGGGAGACCCAGTTGGCGCAGAGGATGAAGACGAAGAGCGTGCCGATGAAAGCGCGATAGGGGCCGGGGGCGGCGCCGGTGGTCTCGCGGATCTGGCCGTCGACGGCGTCGACCAGCAGTTCCGCCGCCGCCTGCACCGGGCCGGGGCGGGTCCGGAGCCTGCGGGTCGCCAGCCAGGCGCCGCCGACCAGAACCGCCATGATCGCCCAGGTCACCGCCACCCCCGGGGTGATCGGGACCGGGCCGATATGGAACAGCGGCGAGGAGGAGAGCGGGCTTTCCATCATGCGGCCGGCGCCTCGCCGCGCATCACCATCCGGCGCCCCGCGACGATGCCGAGGGTCATGGCGATCAGCGGCGCCGCGCCCACGGAGACCGCGATCGCCAGCGCCGCGCCCGCCAGCGCGAAGCGGCCTAAGGTCAGCGCGATGGCGAGGCGCGCAGGCCCGCCCGCCACCATCAGCGCGGCGGCGCGGCGGAGCATGTCGAAATAGACCTGACCCGTGCAGACCCCCACCATCAGGAACACCGTGGCCTCGGCCAGGGTGCGCAGGATCTCGAACAACAGCGGCGTCATTGCGACTTCATCCATCTCCAACCCACCCATGCGCCCAATGCGAGGCCCGCGATCATCAGCGGCGCGCTCCAGAAAATCCCGGTGTCGAACCGCCCGTCCAGCCAGCGCCCGAGCAGCAGCCCCGCCAGCATCGGCGACACCACGATCCAGCCCAGCACCCCGATCTGGGTGAGCCTGCGCCCGATCGAGGGCTCCCCCGCCCGCCGCGCCGCCTCTTCGCGCGCTTTTCGGAGCCGCACCGCCTCGATCAACGGATCGGGATCGACAGGGTCGCTCACGGCGCCCCCCGCAGGCCGGAACGGGGCTGCAGCCGACCCACCAGCCGCCGGATCGCGCCCATCTGGAGGCGAAGGTCTTCGGTCCGCTCGGTGCGCTCCAGGTCGTCCTCGGCGCGGAAGCGGGCGAGCACGGTCTGGTCGAGAGTCGCGAGGTCGTCGCCCGCCACCGCCTCGCGCGTCGCGATGTCGACCCGCGCGCCGCCGGCCACCGTCAGCATCCCGCCGCGCAGCGCGCAGTGGCGTCGGGCGCCGGCCAGGTCCGTCCAGCTCGCCACCGACAGGGTCAGCGCGGTGAGGAAATCGGCGTGGCCCGGCAGAACCCCGAAGCCGCCGCTGGCGTCTTCGGCCCTCAGGCTCGCGATCTCGGCATCCACCACGACGGCGAGCGGGGTGACGATGCGCAGCCTCACGCGGCTTCCTCCGCCTCGTCGGGCTTCGCCGCCGGCGCTCCGGCCGCCTGTTTCCCCGACGTCTTCTCCTTCGCCTCGGCCTCGGCCAGCGTGCCGACCATGTAGAGCGAGTCCTCCGCCCACCCGTCCGCCACGCCGTCGAGGATCGCCTGGCAGCCGGCGAGCGTATCGGCCCGGCTGACGCTGGCGCCCTTGGTCCCGGTGAACGCCTCCGTCACCATGAACGGCTGGCTGAGGAAGCGCTGCAGACGACGCGCGCGCTTCACCACCAGCTGGTCGGCGACGCTCAGCTCCTCTACGCCCAGCAGGGAAATGATGTCCTCGAGGTCCTTGAGCCGCGCCAGCGTTTCGCGCACCGCTTCGGCGATGCGGTAATGATCCTCGCCCACCACCAGCGGGTCGAGCAGGGTGGAGGAGGAGGCGAGCGGGTCGATGGCCGGGTAGAACCCCTCCGCCGCCAGCGCGCGCGACAGGACCACGAGGCTGTCCATATGGGCGGAAATGGTGGTCACGGCCGGGTCGGTGAAATCGTCGGCCGGCACATAGACCGCCTGGATCGCGGTGACCGAGGCGCCGGAGACCGAGGCGATCCGCTCCTGCAACCCCGCCACTTCGCTGGCGAGCGTGGGCTGGTAGCCGACGCGGGACGGCAACCGGCCGAGCAGGCTGGAGACCTCGGCCCCGGCCTGCACGAAGCGGAAGACGTTATCCATCAGCAGCAAGACATTGCGGCTTTTCTGGTCGCGGAAATGCTCGCAGACCGCCAGCGCGGTCAGCGGCGTGCGCCAGCGCGCGCCCGGCGGCTCGTTCATCTGGCCGTAGACCAGCACGGTGCGCTCGAGCACGCCCGAGGCCTGCATTTCGGTCAGCAGCTCATGCCCCTCGCGCGACCGCTCGCCGATGCCGGCGAAAACCGAGATGCCCTGGTATTTCTGGACCATGGCCTGGATCAGCTCCATCACCAGCACGGTCTTGCCGACGCCGGCGCCGCCGAACATCGCGGCCTTGCCGCCCTGCGCCATGGGGGTCAGCAGGTCGAGCACCTTGATCCCGGTCTCGAAGAGCTCGATTCCCCCGCCCTGGTCCTTCAGGGCCGGGGGGCGGGCGTGGATCGGGTGGGTCGGCGCGTCTTCGGGCAGCGGGGGCCCGTCATCGTGCAGCGCGCCGGTCACCCCCATCAGCCGCCCCAGCACCGCGTCGCCCACCGGCACCGACAAGGGCGCGCCGGTGGAACGGACGGCGACGCCGCGCGCCAGCCCCGCAGTGGCCTGGAAGGCGACGGCGCGCACCGTGGTCTGGTCGAGCTGGCTGTGAACCTCGAGCATCAGGGGCTCGGACCGGTCCCAGTCGACGATCAGCGCAGTGTTGATCGGGGGCGGCGCACCCGTCTCGAAGCGCACGTCGACCACGGCGCCGCGCACCGCATGGACATGACCCTGGGGCGGGGAGGGAGGATCGGAGACGTCGGACATCCGTTCTGGGATCCATGGGCACGGGAGGGCGGCCAATGCGCCAGCCTGACTCATCGACGATACCCGGGCCGCCCCGCCGTCGCCCTGATGCAGATCAATGCTGCGCTGCAAACCGGGGACTAGATTCGCCATGCGCACCGACAGGCCCTCGCCCTGCCGGGAACAGGAGCAGTCATGACCCAATGTCCCGCCGCGATGAATTCCGGAAAGAAAATCCAGATTTCGGAGGACAGCACGCCGGCTGCGCTGCTGTCCGCCCCCCCGCCCATGGTCGACGAGACGCCCGCGCCCGCGTTCGGGGCGAAGGCGACCGAGGCGATGGACCGCGCCGTGCATGCCGCGATCGCGAAGGCGACCTCGGGCCTGTCGCCTTCGGTGCTGGGCGAGGCGTGGATGGACTGGGCGGTGCATGTCGCGGTGTCGCCGGGCAAGCAGCGCCAGCTCGCCCAGGCCGGGATGCGCAACGCCTTCAGCCTGTGGACCCGCGCGATGGGCGCCCATCATGATCCCGACGAGACCGACCCTGCGCTCGATCGTCGCTTCGCCGCCAACGCCTGGCGCGCCAAGCCCTTCGACCTTCTGGCCCGCGCCCATATCCTGACCGGCGACTGGTGGCGCACCGCGATGACCGACGTGCACGGGGTCGCGAAGCCCCATGAGGACCTGATGGCCTTCACCGCGGGCCAGCTGCTCGACACCGTCGCGCCCTCGAACTTCGCGCTGACCAATCCCGAAGTGCTCGCCGCCATCGCGGAGCAGAAGGGCGAGAACCTGGTCCGCGGCTTCCGCAATTTCGCGGAGGACGCCGCACGCAAGGCGGGCCACGCCAGGCCCGAGGCGCACACCGCCTTCGGGGTCGGCCGCAACCTGGCCACCGCACCGGGCAAGGTGGTGTTCAAGAATGCGCTGATCGAGCTGATCCAGTATGCGCCCACCACCGCGACCGTGCGCCCCGAACCGATCCTCATCGTGCCGGCCTGGATCATGAAATACTACATCCTGGATCTGTCGGCCGAGAACTCGCTGGTCCGCTTCCTCACCGGCCAGGGCTTCACCGTGTTCATGGTGTCGTGGAAGAACCCGGATGCGGGCGACCGCGACCTCGGGATGGAGGATTACCGACGCCTCGGCGTGATGGACGCGGTGGACGCGGCCTGCGCCATCTCGGGGTCTCCGCGCCTGCACGGCATGGGCTATTGCCTCGGCGGCACCCTGCTGACCATCGCAGCCGCGGCCATGGGGCGCGACAGCGACGACCGCTTCCTCACGCTCACCCTCCTCGCCGCCCAGGTCGACTTCACGGAGGCCGGGCCGCTGCGGCTCTTCATCACCGAATCGCAGGTGACGTTGATCGAGGACATGATGGCCGAGACGGGGTTTCTCTCCTCCGACCAGATGGCCGGCGCCTTCGCCCTGCTCCGCTCCCGCGATCTGGTCTGGGGCCCGGCGATCCGCGACTACCTGCTGGGCGAACGCGCCCGCCCCTTCGACCTGATGGTCTGGAACGCCGACGCGACCCGGATGCCGGCGCGGATGCATTCCGAATATCTGCGCCGCCTGTTCCTCGACAACGACCTGACCGAGGGGCGTTACCGGGTCGGCGACAAGGCCATCGCCGTCACCGACATCCGCATCCCGATCTTCGCGGTGGGGACCGAGGACGACCATGTCGCGCCCTGGCGGTCGGTCTACAAGCTGCACCTGTTCTCGGACGCCGACATGACCTTCGTGCTGACCTCGGGCGGGCACAACGCCGGGATCGTGTCCGAGCCGGGCCATGCGGGCCGGCACTTTCGCATCGCGCACACCAGAGCCAACGCCGCCTACCGGGAGCCCGACGCCTGGCTGACGGCAACGCCTGCGCAGGACGGGTCGTGGTGGGTCGAGCTGACCGAATGGCTCGCCGCCCGGTCGGCCGCGCCCGTCGCGCCGCCGCCGATGGGCGCGCGGTCGGGCCGATACGCCGCCAAGGCCGATGCGCCGGGCGACTACGTGATGCTGAAATGAGCGGGCTCGAAGGCAAGGTGGCGCTGGTGGTGGGCGTCGCCAACGCGCAGTCCATCGCCACGGGCTGCGCGCGCGCCCTGCGCGACGCAGGCGCCGAGGTCGTGATCACCTATGTCGACGACAGGGCGAAACCCTACGTCGCCCCGGTGGCCGAGGCGCTGGGGGCCGCGATGCTCCTGCCGCTCGACGTCGAGGCGGACGGGCAGATGGAGGCGGTCTTCGCCGCGGTGGAGGCGAAATGGGGACGGCTCGACGTCGTCGTCCATTCCATCGCCTTCTGCCCGGCCGAGGACCTGCATGGCCGGGTCGTCGATTGCTCCCGCGAAGGCTTCGCGCAGGCGATGGACATCTCCGTCCATTCCCTGATCCGCATGGCGCGGCTGGCCGAGCCGCTGATGCCCGACGGCGGCGCCATCCTGACCATGACCTATTACGGCGGCGAGAAAGTCGTCGATCACTACAACATCATGGGCCCGGTCAAGGCGGCGCTGGAGGGGACGATGCGCTCGCTCGCCGTCGAGCTGGGCCCCAAGGGCATCCGGGTCAACGCCATCTCTCCCGGCCCGCTCAAGACCCGGGCGGGGTCGGGGATCGCCCATTTCGACGAACTGATCGACGCCGCCCGCGAACGCGCCCCTCAGCACGCCCTCGTGACCATCGAGGACGTGGGCGACATGGCCGCGATGCTGGCCGGCGCGGGCGCCGACCGGGTGTCGGGCATCATCGCCTATGTCGACGGAGGCCTCCATGTCCGCGCCTGACCCCATCCAGACGGAAGACGACATGCGCTACATCGAAAACCGCACCTGGGACGAGATCGCGGTCGGCGACCATGCCGAGCTGACCCGGACCCTGAAGCCGCAGGACATCGAGCTTTTCGCGGTGATGTCGGGCGACGTGAACCCGGCCCATGTCGACGCGGATTTCGCCAAGGACGACATGTTCCACGGCGTCATCGCGCATGGCATGTGGGGGGGCGCCCTGATCTCGGCCGTGCTGGGCACGGAGTTGCCGGGGCCGGGGACCATTTTCCTCAGCCAGTCGCTGCGGTTCGAGGCCCCGGTGGGACTCGGCGACACCGTGGTGGTGCGCGTCGAAGTGACGGAGAAGAAGCCGAAAGGCCGCCTGAGCCTCGCCTGCACCTGCCGCAACCAGACCGGCAAGATGGTGATCGAGGGCGTGGCCGAGGTCATCGCGCCTCGCGAAAAAGTCCGCCGCCCCCGCGTGGCGCTGCCCGACGTGCATCTGCATGTGCAGGGCGCCCAATATGCGCGGCTGATCGCGGCGACCAAGACGCTCGCGCCTGTGCCGACCGCGGTGGCGCATCCCTGCGACGCGCTTTCGCTGGAAGGGGCGCTGGACGCCGCGCGTCAGGGGATGATCGTCCCGATCCTCGTCGGGCCGCGCGCGAAGATCGAGGCGGCTGCGAAGGCGGCGGGCCTCGACCTGACCGGCTTCGAGATCCACGACGCCCCCCACAGCCACGCGGCCGCCGAAGCCGCGGTGACGCTGGCGCGCGAGGGCAAGGTGGGCGCCCTGATGAAGGGCTCGCTGCATTCGGACGAGCTGATGAACGCCGTGGTCTGCGCGACGTCGGGCCTGCGGACCGAACGGCGGATGAGCCATGTCTACGCGCTCGACGTGCCGACCTATCCCAAGCCGCTGCTGGTGACGGACGCCGCGATCAACATCCACCCAGACCTGCCCGCCAAGCGCGACATCGTCCAGAACGCCATAGACCTCGCCCACGCGCTGGGGATCGAATGCCCCAAGGTCGCGATCCTGTCGGCGGTGGAGACGGTGAACCCCGACATCGCCTCGACGCTCGACGCCGCCGCGCTCTGCAAGATGGCCGAGCGCGGGCAGATCGCGGGCGGGCTGCTGGACGGGCCGCTCGCCTTCGACAACGCCGTGTCGAAGGCCGCGGCGAAGACCAAGGGGATCGTTTCCGAGGTGGCCGGCGACGCCGACATCCTGGTCGCGCCGGATCTGGAATCCGGCAACATGATCGCCAAGCAGCTGATCTACCTCGCCGGGGCCGACGCGGCGGGGATCGTGCTGGGCGCGCGCGTGCCGATCAT
The DNA here is from genome assembly GCF_055129145.1 of Albimonas sp. Lineage (NCBI taxonomy): Bacteria > Pseudomonadati > Pseudomonadota > Alphaproteobacteria > Rhodobacterales > Paracoccaceae > Albimonas > Albimonas sp. The sequence continues at coordinate 89,976 of NZ_JBSRTQ010000009.1, forward strand.
CCTGACCAGCCGGGCCGACAGCGCCATGTCGCGCCTCGCCTCCTGCGCCATCGCGCAGCTGCTGGTCTCGCGGGCGGCGCGGGTGGCGGAGAGCCGACTGTGACCGACGCGATCCTGGTGATCAACGCCGGCTCGTCGAGCCTGAAATTCGCGGTGCACCCCGCGCGGGGCGACGGCCCGCCGATGCTGCGCGGCAAGATCGCCGGCATCGGCGCGATCCCCGGCTTCGCGGCGCGGGATGCGGAAGGCCGTCCGGTCCCCGCCGACGGGCTGTCTCGGATCGCGCCCCAGGCGGCGTTCGACACGCTGATCCCCCGGCTGCTGGATTGGATCGCCGGCCATCAGGGCGGGGTGCGGGTGGTCGCGGCCGGGCATCGGGTGGTGCATGGCGGGCGAAACCATGCGGGGCCGGCGCGGATCACGCCGGAGCTGATGGCGGAACTCGACGCGCTCTCCCCTCTCGCCCCCCTGCACCAGCCGCATAATCTGGCGGCGGTGCGCGCGGTGGCGGCCTCGGCCCCCGACCTGCCGCAGGTGGCGTGCTTCGACACCAGCTTTCACCGCACGCAGCCCCGGCTCGCGCAGCTTTTCGCCCTGCCCCGGGCGCTGACCGGCGCGGGCATCCTGCGCTACGGTTTTCATGGGCTTTCCTACGACTACATCGCGGGCCGCCTGCCCGAGCTGCTGGGCGCGAAGGCCGAGGGCAGGGTGATCGTCGCCCATCTCGGCGCCGGGGCCAGCATGTGCGCGCTCCGCGACCGGCGCAGCGTCGCGGCAAGCATGGGGTTCACCGCGCTCGACGGGCTGATGATGGGCAAACGCTGCGGCGCGCTCGACCCCGGCGTGATCCTGCACCTGATCGAGCAGCGCGGCATGACCGTGGCCGAGGTCGGGCGGATGCTTTACGAGGAGTCCGGCCTCAAGGGCGTCTCGGGGATCAGCGGCGACCTGAAGCTGCTGGAGGCGAGCGACGCGCCGGAGGCCGACGAGGCCATCGCGCTGTTCTGCTGGCGCGCGGCGGGCGAACTCGCGGCGCTGGCCATGGCGGTCGAGGGGCTGGACGCGCTGGTCTTCACAGCCGGCATCGGCGAGAATTCGGCCCGCGTCCGCGCCGGGATATGCGCGCGGCTGGGCTGGATGGGCGTGACGCTCGACGAAATCGCCAACGCCCGCGGCGCGACCCGGATCAGCCCCGCCGGCGCCGCGGTGGACGTGCTGGTGATCCCGACCGACGAGGAGACGGTGATCGCGCGCGCCACGCGTGCCTTCGACGGGCTGAACCTGGGTTAGCGCCTGGAGGTCGAGCGCCATGAACACGAACTTGCCCCGGCAGGCCTTCGGCGTCGGCGCCGTCGGCGCGCGGAGCGAAAAGCCGGCCTTTTCGCAGAGGGGGCGGGCCGCCTTGAGCGTGCGAAACGGTCGAGGACCATGCGTCGGAACCCCTGGGCGCGGGCCATCGACGTCTCGACCAAGGCCTCGCCCAGCTTCCACCCGCGGATAGCGGGGCGCCGCCGAAGGTTCGCAAAAATCGGGGCCGGGCGCGACGCGGG
>NZ_JBSRTQ010000010.1:0-54035 GCF_055129145.1 Albimonas sp.
CTCCGCCATCACCCGCGCCACCAGCTCGGCCACCGTCGGCACGTCGTGGATCAACGCCTGGATGGTGCCGGCCGTCCAGATCCCCGCATCGACGTCGCCGCTCTGGTAGGCTTCGCGGCCCCGCGCGCCCTTCACCAGATGCGCCACCTCCTCGAACGGCTTTCCGGCCCGCTCCAGCGCCAGCACCTGCTGGGAAATCGCGTTCTTCCGCACCCGGCTGGTGTTGCGGTAGTTCCGGAAGATCAGGTCGGTGGACCGCTCGTCGCCCTCCACCATCGCCTGCTTGAAGTTCATGTGGATCGGCGCCTCCTGGGTGCACATGAAGCGGGTGCCCATGTTGATGCCCTCGGCCCCCATCGCCAGCGCCGCGACCAGTCCGCGCCCGTCGCCAAACCCGCCCGAGGCGATGACCGGGATCTTCACCTTGTCCACGCAAGCCGGGATCAGGATCATGTTGGGCACATCATCCTCGCCCGGATGCCCGGCGCATTCGAACCCGTCGATGGAAATCGCATCCACCCCCATCCGCTCCGCCGACAGCGCATGCCGGACGGCGGTGCATTTGTGGATCACGATGACGCCGTGCTTCTTCAGCTCGGTCACATGCTCTTCGGGCTTGTAGCCCGCCGTCTCCACGATCTTCACCCCGCCCGCGACGATGGCATCGCGATATTCGGCATAGGGCGGGGGCGTCAGCGTCGGCAGGATGGTCAGGTTCACGCCGAAGGGCTTGTCGGTCATCTCCCGGCAGCGCTTGATCTCCTTCAGCAGCGCCTCGGGCGTCGGTTGCGTGAGCGCGGTGATGAAGCCGAGCGCGCCGGCATTGGCCACCGGCGCCACCAGATCGGCGGTGCCGACCCACTGCATGCCGCCCTGGGCGATGGGATGCTCGACGCCCATCAGCTCGGTGAAACGGGTTTTCATCGCGGGTCTCCTCCTGCGGGGTCGGCCCGTTCGCCCGGGCCTTTCATGGAAACGGGCCGGAGGGGGTTCCCCCCGCCGGCCCGCAAGGTCGTTCAGGCCGTGGCGCCGCTCAGCGCGGAGCCATGCGGATCGCGCCGTCGAGGCGCACGTCCTCGCCGTTGAAATAGCCGGTCTCCAGCATCACGCAGGCGAGGGCTGCGTATTCCGACGGGTCGCCCAGGCGGGCCGGATGCGGCACGGCGGCGGAAAGGGCCGCCTTCACGTTGTCCGGCGCGCCCTGCAGCAGGGGCGTGTTGAAGATGCCCGGCAGGATGGTGTTGATCCGGATCCCCTCGGCCGCGAAATCACGCGCGATGGGCAGGGTCATCGCCACGATGGCGCCCTTGGAGGCGGAATAGGCGACCTGGCCCATCTGCCCGTCCTCGGCCGCCACCGACGCGGTCATCACCATCGCCCCGCGGTCGCCGCAATCGAGCTTCTCGACTTCCAGCATCCCCGCGGCCGAGGCGACGATGCAGCGGAAAGTGCCGACCTGGTTCACCTGGATGGTGCGCATGTAGTCCTCCATGGAGAACCGCTTGATCGCCCCGGTCTTGCGATCCCGGCCCACGGTCTTCGCCGCGGTGCCGATGCCGGCGCAGTTGACCAGGATCCGCTCCTGCCCCTGGGCGGAGCGGGCATGGGCGAAGCCCTGCTCGACGCTGTCGTCGGAGGTGACGTTGACCTCGCAGAAGGTCCCGCCGATTTCCTTCGCCAGCTTCTCGCCCGCCTCGGCGTTGAGGTCGAAGATCGCGACCTTCGCGCCCCGCGCCGCCAGCATCCGCGCCGTCGCGGCGCCGAGGCCCGAGGCCCCGCCGGTGACGACCGCGCTCAGTCCCTTGATCTCCATCACAGCGCCTCGATGATGGTGACGTTGGCGAGCCCGCCGCCTTCGCACATGGTCTGCAGCCCGTATTTCTTGCCCCGCGCCTTCAGCGCGTGGATCAGCGTCGCCATCAGCTTGGTGCCCGACGCGCCGAGCGGATGGCCGAGCGCGATGGCGCCGCCGTTGACGTTGATCTTCTCGGGATCGGCGCCGAGATGCTTCAGCCAGGCCATCGGCACAGGGGCGAAGGCCTCGTTCACCTCATAGAGGTCGATGTCGTTGATCGACATGCCGGCCCGCTTCAGCGCCTTTTCGGTGGCGAAAAGCGGCTCTTCGAGCATGATCACCGGATCGCCGCCGGTCACCGACATGTGGTGGATGCGCGCGATCGGGGTGAGCCCGTATTTCTTCACCGCCGCCTCGGAGGCGACCAGCACGGCGGAGGATCCGTCGCAGATCTGGGAGGCGTTGCCGGCGGTGATCACGCCGCCCTCCTGCAGGACCTTCAGCCCGGCCAGACCTTCCATGGAGGCCTCGGCGCGGATGCCCTCGTCGCGGGTGTGGAGCATCGTGCCGCCATTGCCGTCGGAGACCTCGATGGGCACGATCTCCAGATCAAACGCCCCGGCATCGGCGGCGGCGGCGGCGCGGCGGTGCGAGCGCAGCGAATATTCGTCGAGCATCTCACGGCTGAAGCCGTGCTTCTGCGCGATCATCTCCGCGCCGGCGAACTGGGTGAAGGCGATGTCGGGATATTTCCTGTCGAGCCCCGGGGACTTCGCGGAATTCGGCTGGAATTCGGGCGTGAACGAGCCGGTGGAGCCCATCGGCACGCGGGTCATCGACTCGACGCCCGCCGCGATCACCACGTCCTGCGTGCCCGACATCACCGCCTGGGCCGCGAACTGGATCGCCTGCTGGGAGGAGCCGCACTGGCGGTCGATGCTGACCGCCGGCACATGCTGGGGCAGGTTCGAGGCGAGCACGGCGTTGCGGCCGATATGCAGCCCCTGCTCCTTGGTCTGGCCGACGCAGCCCATGATCACGTCTTCGATGGCGTTCGGGTCGACGCCCGAGCGGTCGAGGATGGCGTTGAGCGAGGCGGCGGCGAGGTCGACGGGGTGCCAGCCGGCGACTTTGCCGCCGCGGCGGCCTCCGGCGGTGCGCACGGCGGCGCAGATGTAGGCTTCGGGCATGGGGTGTCCTCCCTTGTGTGGCGTCCCGGCGGCGTTCTCGCCGCCGGGTTGGCGGGTCGGGTTCAGCCGCCGAACTTGGCGGGGCGCTTTTCGCGGAAGGCGGTCACGCCCTCCTTGAAGTCGGGGGAGCGCCCGGCCTGGCGCTGGAAATCACGCTCGGTGGCGAGCGCGTCGTCGAAGGCGGCCTCGGCGGCGATCCAGCCGGCGCGGCGGATCAGACCGAGCGAGGACGGGCCTTTGGCGAGCCGCTGGGCCAGCGCCATCGCCTCCTCCTCGACCTTGTCGTCCTCCACGACCCGGTTGATCAGGCCCCATTCCAGGGCCTTTTCCGCCGGCAGCTTCTCGGCCAGCAGCATCATCTCCATGGCGCGGACCCGGCCGATGGCGTGGGTCAGGAGCCAGGTGGCGCCGCCGTCGGGGACGAGGCCGATACGGGCGAAAGCCTCGAGGAAATAGGCCGACTTGCCCGCGACGATCAGGTCGGCGCACAGCGCCAGCGACGCGCCCACCCCGGCTGCCGGCCCGCGCACGGCGGAGACCAGCGGGATCGGCAGGTTGCGGATCGTCATCATCAGCGGGTTGTAGTGGCCTTCCAGCGAGGCCCCGACGTCGATGTTGGGGTCGTCGAAATCGCGCCCGCCCGAAAGGTTAGCGCCCGAGCAGAAGCCGCGCTCCCCGCCCGCCAGCATCACCGCGCGGCAGGACTTCGACGCCTCCTCCAGCGCCTCGCGCATCGCGTCGCCCATGTCGGTGGTGACGGAGTTGAGGGTTGCGGGATCGTTGAGGCGGACGATCATCACGTCGCCGTCGCGCTCGACCAGGATCTTGGGATTGCTCATGAATGGGTCTCCATCATGGGTGTCGGGGGGATCGGCTCAGCGGTATTCGCGCCGCTCCCACCACGGGAAGTAGTCGGGCATATCGGCCGAGACCTTGTCGGGGAAGACCGCCGGGCGCTTGGCGAGGAAGGAGGCGACGCCCTCCGCCACATCCTCCGACTGCCCGCGCGAGGCGATGCCGCGGCTGTCGATCTTGTGGGCCTCGATCGGGTGATCGGCGCCCAGCATCTTCCACATCATCTGCCGGCCCAGCGCCACGGCGACGGGGGCGGTGTTGTCGGCGATCTCGCGCGCCAGCGCCCTGGCGGCCGGCAGCAGGTCGTCGGGTTCGTGGATCGAGCGGACGAGGCGTCCGCGCAGCGCCTCCTCGGCGTCGAAGACCCGGCCGGTCATCACCCATTCCAGCGCCTGCTGGATGCCGACGAGGCGGGGGAGGAACCAGGACGAGCACGCCTCGGGCACGATGCCGCGACGGGGGAAGACGAAGCCGTAGCGGGCCTTGGTGGAGGCGAGCCGCACGTCCATCGCGAGCTGCATGGTCGCGCCCACGCCCACCGCCGGGCCGTTGCAGGCCGAGATCACCGGCTTGAGGCATTCGAAGATGCGCAGCGTCAGCCGCCCGCCGCCGTCGCGCAGGCGCGGGTCGGAATAGTCGGTGCGCCCGTCCGCGCCCTCCTTCATGTAGTCGCCGGAGGTGAAGGGCTTGCCGCCCTCCTCCCGGGTGAGATCCGCGCCGGCGCAGAACCCGCGGCCCGAGCCGGTGACGATGATGGCGCGCACGTCGTCATCGGCGTCGGCCGCATCCAGCGCCTTGATGAAATCCGCCTGCATCTGGCGGGTGTAGGCGTTCAGCTTGTCGGGCCGGTTCATGGTCAGGGTCAGCACCCCGTCCTCGAGCTCGGTGAAGATATGGGTGTAGTCGGTGCGCTCGATCATCGGGCGGTCTCCTCCAGGTCGTCTGATTGGCGCGCCGGTCGTCGAGGATCGGGCGCAGGGTGGGCCTCCCGTCATATCACGGGCTTTGTGTCCGACAATCGGGGAATGTAAGGCTCACGTATGTTAACCGTGGCGGGGCGGGTCAGTTCACCTGCCGCCCGCGGCCTTCCCAATAGGGCGCGCGCAGGTCTCGCTTGAGCAGCTTTCCCGACGCGTTGCGGGGCATCGCCGCGATCACCTCGACGGTCTTGGGGCATTTGAAGGCGGCGAGATGGGCGCGGCAATGGGCGATCACCCCAGCTTCGTCGAGCGTCGCGCCCTCTTTCAGCGTGATCACGGCCTTCACCGCCTCGCCCCATTTCTCGTCCGGCACGCCGATCACCGCGGCCTCGGAGACGGACGGGTGGGCGTAAAGCACGCTCTCGACCTCGGCCGGGTAGACGTTCTCGCCGCCGGAGATGATCATGTCCTTGATGCGGTCGTGGATGTAGACGTAGCCATCCGCGTCCATGTAGCCGGCATCGCCCGACTTCACCCAACCGTCGGCGGTCTTGGTCTTGGCGGTCGCCTCCGGGTTCTTCCAGTAGCCGATCATGCCTTGCGAGCCGCGGGTGGCGATCTCGCCGATCTCGCCCAGCCGCAGTTCCGCGCCATCCTCGCCGAGGATCTTGATCTCCTGCCCCGGCATCGCCTTCCCGGCCGAGTTCATCCGCGGCGAGCCCTTGGGGTCGTGGTCCGAGGGCGGCAGCAGGCAGACCGAGCCGGTGGTCTCGGTCATCCCGTAGACCTGGGTGAGCTTGCCGCCGATCACCTCGAGGCATTCGCGCAGCAGCGGCAGCGGCATCGGGGCCGCGCCATAGGAGATCGAGCGGATGCCCGAAAAATCCGTCTCCTTCGCCTTGGGGTGACGCACGATGAACTGCAGCGCGGCGGGAACGGCGAAGAGGCGGGAGACCCCCTCGTTGTGGATCAGGTCCATCGCCTCGATCGGGTCGAATTCGCGGGTGATGATCGCGCCGCAGCAATTGGCGAAGCTGATCACCCAGAGGCCGAGGCCGCCGATATGGGCGAAGGGCATCGCCACCAGGTTCACGTCGTCGTCGGACCAGGTGTCGTAGGGCATGGCGTGCGGGGCCATCGCCGCGCGCTGGCGCAGCAGGTTGCCGCCCGACAGCATCACGCCCTTGGGCAGCCCGGTGGTGCCCGAGGTGAACAGCAGCAGGCAGGGATCGTCGGGCCCGGCCTTGTCGTCCGGGTAGCCGATGGGCTGCGCATCGCGCCAGGGCTCGTAGGCGGGCCATTCGGGGTGACCGCCCTCCATCGCGATGATCTTCAGCGTCGCGGGCAGCAGGTGACGGATCGCCTCGACGGCCGCATGGAACTCGGGGCCGACGCAGAGCAGGTCCGGGCCGAAGATGTTGATGACCCCGGCCACCTCCTCGGGCGCAAGCCGCCAGTTGATCGGGCCGAAGATGCCCCCCGCCCGCGCGGTTCCCACCAGAAGCTCGTAGGCCAGGTCGGAGTTCTTGCCGAGATAGGCGACGAGCTTCGCGCCTTCCGCCTCCAGCCCGTTCGCCACCCGGTCCGCCAGCCGGTCGAACTGGGCGAAGCTGGTGCTGCGCCCCTCGAACGTATGGCAGCGCGCATCGGGGCGTCGGGCGGCGTTGGCGCGCGAGAGCAGCCCCAGCGTGGTCATCGCCTTCGGATCGATCATCGTCATCCTCCCCGGGGCGCAAGGCTTTTTCCGCCGCTTCCCCCTGCAAACCGGCGGCAGGCGCCGCCCGGACCGTCGCGGAGCCTGGGGCCGCCGCCGGGCGCTGTCTTGCGTCCGGCGGCGGCGACCCTCGCTCAGATGCTGCGCGACACCAGCTCTTTCATGATTTCCGACGTGCCGCCGTAGATCCGCTGCACCCGCGCGTCGCGCCAGAGGCGGGCGATGGGATATTCGTTCATGTAGCCGGCCCCGCCATGCAGCTGCAGCGAGGCGTCGACCACCTCCCACTGCATCTCGGTGAACCAGAGCTTGGCGGCGGAGGCCTCGTAGGCGGTCAGCTTGCCGTCGCAATGCCGGTTCAGCGCCCAGTCGAGATGCGCCCAGCCCGCCTGCAGCTTGGCCTTCATCGAGGCGAGCGCGAAGCGGGTGTTCTGGAAGTCCATGATGGTCTTGCCGAACGCCTCGCGGCCCTTGACGAAGGTCACCGCCTCGTCGAAGGCCCGCTGCGCGCCGCCCATGGCCGAGGCGCAGATCGACAGACGCTCCTGCGGCAGCTGGTCCATCAGCTGCTTGAAGCCCTTGCCCTCTTCGCCGAGGCAATTGGTGATCGGCACCCGCACGTCGGAGAAGAAGAGCTCGGACGTGTCGGCCGAATGCTGGCCGATCTTGTCGAGGTTGCGCCCGCGCGAGAACCCGTCGCGGTCCGCCTCGACCAGGATCAGGGAGATGCCCTTGGCGCCGAGGCTGGGGTCGGTCTTGGCGACGACGATCACGAAATCGGCGTTCTGGCCGTTGGTGATGTAGGTCTTGGAGCCGTTGACCACGTAGTGGTTGCCGTCCCGGATCGCCGAGGTGCGCACGCCCTGAAGGTCGGAACCCGCGCCCGGCTCGGTCATCGCGATGGCGCCGATGAGCTCGCCCGAGATCATGCCCGGCAGGTATTTGTTCTTCTGCTCCTCGGACCCGTAGGCCTCGAAATAGCCCGCGATGATGTCGGATTGCAGGGTGAAGCCGGCGGAGGACCCGGCATAGGCCAGCTCCTCGGCCACCACGGCGTTGTAGCGGTAGTCGAGGCCGAGCCCGCCATAGGCCTCGGGCACGGTCGGGCACAGCAGCCCGCCCTCGCCGGCGGCCAGCCAGCAGGCGCGATCCACCACGCCCTCGGCCTCGTAGCGGTCGAGGTGGGGGATCAGGTGGCGGTCGAAGACGCGACGGACGGTATCGCGGAACTGTGCGTGGTCTGCGCCGTAGGCGGCGCGATCGGCGGCGTCGAGCATGGGACCTCCCTGGCGGCGGCGCTTGTGGCCGCTCTCCCGCATTAATTACGCGATTAAGTTCAGCCGGACAAGCGGGAGGCGCAGGGGAAGGCGGCGCGGATCAGCGGCGGACCTGGAGCCCGTCCATGATCAGGCCCACGGTCTGCTCGACATAGACGCGGCGCAGATCGTCATCGAGTTCGTCGATGCCGTGCACGTATTTCAGCACGAACCGGGCCGAAAAGATCTGGTCGCAGGCGCCGATCGCCATGAAGTAGAAGAAACGCGCATCGGTCGGGCGAAATTCGCCCAGCGCCACGCCCTCGGAGATCATGGTCTCATAGGCCTCTGCGATGGGGCGCAGGTAGGTCTCGGCGATCTTGCGGCCGACCTCCTCGCTTTCGTCGCGCATGATCGAGACGAGCAGGCGCTGAAGATAGGGAAACCGGAAGTAGATCCGGATCAGGCCCGAGAGATGATAGCGCATCTTGGCGGCTGGCCGCAGGTCCATCGCCACCAGATCGCGAAGCTGGGTGATGGACAGCGACAAGTCCCGCTCCAGCAACGCCAGAAGCAGGCCGTTCTTGTTGCCGAAATAGTATTTGACCAGCGCCGAGTTGACGCCGGCTTCGGCGGCGATATCGGAAATCGACACGCTCAGCGTGTCGCGGCTGCGCATCAGCGAACTGGCCGCGGCCAGCAGACTGTCCCGGGTGGACAGGCGGAGGCCCGGTCCCTGCTCCGTCGCCGCGTCGCTGCTCATCACCAAGTTAAAACCGCCCCTGCCAGATCGTGCGCAGACCTTAAGTGCGCGACGAGCCCTTGTCACCCGCTCAGCCTCCTCCGCCGGCCAGGGGGGGATTCGCCGGTCGCCGCCTCGCCCCGCCTTGCCATCGACGCGGGCGGCGTCTACGCGTGAACGCCAGCTTTCCGAAACGGAAACGAGGGGCGCGCATGGACGACGGACCGAACCGGCTCCCGGCCGCCCCGGCGCCCGAGACGGCGCGCCCGACGGTCCTGGCCGAGGCCGAGATCAACGCCATCCGCGATCCCGCCCGGGTGGAGCTGCGCCGCGATCAGCTGCTGGATGCGGCGCTCGAGCTCTTCATCGAAAAAGGCTACGCCTCCACCACCATCCGGGATATCTGCGCGCGGTCCGGGGTGAACCAGGCCAGCCTCTACGACTATGTCGCCAACAAGCACGACATCCTGCGCCGGGTGATGAACCGGCTGTGGTTCCGGCCGCAGAGCGGCGGGATGATCAGCGTGCTGGCCGATCCGGCGCGCGGCTCGGTCAAGGCCGCTGTGGCGCGGATCCTGCGCCATTCGTGGACCACGCGGCGGCTCGCCACCCTGCTCGCCTATCGTTCGGTCCCGCATCTGGGGCGGGAGGATCGCGAGACCCTGCGGCTGCGCGAAGAAGGGCTGATCCGCGCCCTCGCCGCCCAGCTGCGCGCCGAATCCGGGGCGGCGGAGGATGACAAGCGGCCCGAGATCGTGGCGAATTTCATCATCTTCGCCAATGCCTTCGGGCCGATGCGCGACTGGCTGCTGCGCGATTGCGACGAGGCGCTGGTGCTCGACACCGTATCCGCCGGGATCGCCGCGATGATCGAGGATCTGAAGTCCCCGCCCCAGGCGCCGCCGCGGCCGCCCGCCCGCGACTGTGGGCGGGCGGCGACGGGGTCAGCTGGCCTTGGCGCGGATCGGGGCTTCGGCCGCCTCGAGTTCGGCGAGGGCGCGGGCCGCGGCGATCCGGCGACGACGCAGCGCGAAGTCGAGGATCCGGCCGGCGCTTTCGGGCCGCGGCGCGACCGCGGTCTCGGCCCCCTCGCGGCGACGCAAGCGGATCACGCCGCGCGGCAGGCGCGCGCCCCGTGCAAGCGTTGGGGCCAGCGCGAAGATCGGCAGGCGGGCGGCGCCGGGATCGCGCGCCGCGCCCTCCACCAGCCGGTGGATGGCGAGCAACGCCGCCGGCATCTCCAGCGTCGAGCGGCAGACCAGATGGCGCGGCGTCCAGTCGGGACGGAACGTCTCCTTGAAGCGGCGCAGGCCGCGCAGGCCCTGGGGATCGCCCTCGCGGCCGAAAATCCGGGCGCCGATCCTCGACAGGCGCGTGGCGGCCGGGTCCGCGTCCAGCCCCGAGAGCGGCGCCATGCAGAGGTTGAAGCGCGCGGCGCCCGCGTCCTGCGCGGCCAGCGCCGCTTCGACGATCAGCGCGTGCATGGTCCCGTCCGGCGCGTCGGGGCGCAGACGCATCAGGTCCAGCATCCGCTCCGTCCCGTCGCCGGAGGTCCAGGCGGTGACGAAGCCGACCAGGCGACCGTCGATCCGCGCCTCCACCACGTCATGGCGGCGGGCGAAATCCCAGTCCCAGTGACCCATGGAGAAGCTCCGCTCCCGCTTGACGCCGCCCTCGGTCCAGGCCTCGGACACCTCCGCCAGTTCCGCCGGATCGGCCTCGCCGGGCGCGCGGCGGGCGATGACCACCCCGACCTTGCGCAATTTCGTCAGCTTGCGGCGCAGCTCGCGACGCTCGGGCGTGTCGAGGGTGAAGGCGCCGAGGTCGAGCGCGCCTTCCTCGCCCAGCTTCTGCACCTTCCAGCCACGCGCGGTCCAGAACGGCAGGGCGGCGTCGTCGGCCTTGTAGATGGCGATGCGGGCGCCAGCGGCGCGGGCCTCGCCCTCGAACTTGTCGAGCAGCGGGCCCCAGGCGGCCGCAGGCCCCTGCGGGTCGCCCAGCGCCACCCAGCGGCGACCAAGGGCTGCATACATCACGAAAGCCCGGCCGCAATCGGACAGCACGAAGCGCTTGTCGCCCAGCCAGGCGAGCTCCCCTTCCGCCCGGCCGCCCTCGTCGAGGATCCACTGCACGCGGTCGCGGATCTCGGCCGCCGAGAGGGTATCGGGCGCATCGGGGCGCGGCGCGCGGCGCAAGAGGACCAGGGCCGCGACCAGGGTCGGCCCGTGGTAGATCACCCGGAACAGGAGGATGGAGGCGGCGAGTTCGGCCACCGGCAGGGTCGGGAAGGCGACGATCAGCGCCGCCTCGAAAACCCCCGCCCCGCCCGGCGCGCCGGTGAGCAGGCCGAGCCCGAGCGCGGCGGCGAAGACGGCGATCAGCTCCATCGGGGCCGGCGCCCAGGCGGCGGGCATCAGCACCCAGAGCGCGAGACCGGCGGCGATCAGATCCCCGGCGCAGAGCGCCACGGAGCGGACGAGCCAGCGCAGGTCCGGGCCGCGCAGCGCCAGCCCCGCCACCCGGGTCCGGCGGCGGCCGAGCGTCGCGCAGCCGGCGACGAGACCGACGAGCGCCAGCGCGGCGGCGGCGCGGACCTCCGCCGCCGCGGCGCCGGTCAGGTGCATGGCCGCGGACGGATCGGCCAGCGTGATCAGCGAGAAGAAGCCTGCCACCCCGGCGAAGAAGCCGAGCGAGGCCATGCCGGTCATCGCCGCCGCCTGCGCCGGGCCGACCCCGGCCCCGCCATAGGCGCGCCAGCGGGCCAGCGACCCGGTCGCCATGCCGAAGCCCAGCGTCTGGCTGACGGCGCCGGCGGCGAAGCCGCCGGTGAGCAGCCGGCGCGCCGACAGGCGCAGCCCGAGCCGTCCGGCGGCGGAGACGTCGTAGCCGGCGATGAACCCATGCGAGATCGCGGTCAGGATCAGCGCCGCGGCGATGGCGGCGGCGGGCGCGGCGGAAAGGGCCGCGGCCATCGCCTCGCCCTCGATCTCCGCCAGCCGGCCGCGCATCGCCCAGAGCGCGAGCGCCGCGATGCCGACCGGCGCCGCGACGCGCAGCGCGATGCGGCGCGCGCGCCGGCCCCGGGCGGACGGCACGCCGCCCGCGTCGATCCTCGTGGTGTTGATCATGGAAACCCGTTCCCCTTTGCTCGCTCCGCCGGCGACCATGAGGGCTCGGAATTTTCATCGGATTAACGCGAACGCCGGGCGCGGGAGGAAATCCCGCGCCCGGCGCAAAACGTTTTTCCAAGAAGGGGCCGCCCCGAAGGGCGACGCCTCAGTAAGCGATCAGGGAGGGCAGCCACAGCGTGATCGACGGGAAGGCGATCAGCAAGGTGATGGTGATCGCATCCATCACCACGAACCAGCCGATACCCTTGAAGATCTCGTGCGTGGGCACCTGATCCCCGACGATGCCCTTCACCACGAACACGTTGAGCCCCACCGGCGGGGTGATGAAGCCCACCTCCAGGAACTTGGCCATCAGGATGCCGAACCAGATCAGGTTGATCGACTGGCTCTCCAGCACCGGCAGCAGGATCGGGATGGTCAGCAGCATGATCCCGATGGGATCGAGCAGCATGCCCAGGATCAGCAGCGCCACCGCGATCAGCAGAATGGTCTGCAGCTGCGAATAGCCCGAACCGGAGATGAAGTCGGCCAGGATGTCCGTCACCCCCGACAGCGCGAAGAAGCGGGTGAGCAGCTGCGCGCCGATGGCGATCACGAAGATCGAGGCGGTGGAGCGCAGGGTCTCGTTCACCGCCAGCATGAACACCTTGGGCGACATGGTGCGCTTCATGATCGCGATCAGGAAGGCGAGGAAGGCCCCGACGGAGCCGGCCTCGGTCGGTGTGAACACGCCCGAGAACAGCCCCCCGAACACGCCCGCCACCAGCAGCATCACCGGCCAGGTGTCGGCCAGCGCGCCCAACTTCTCCGACGTCGTCGGATGCTCGTCGACCCGCGGGGCCAGCGACGGCGTGCGCCAGCAGCGCACGAACACCATCACCGAATACATGAGCGCGGTCAGCACGCCCGGCAGGAAGGCCCCGGCGAACAGCTGGGAGATCGGCTGTTCGACGAAGATGCCGTAGATGATCAGGATGATCGATGGCGGGATCATCGAGCCGATGGTCCCCGCCGCGGCGACCGTGCCGGTGGCGAGCCCCTTGTCGTAGCCCGCCTTCAGCATCTCGGGCACCGCGATGCGGCCCATGGCGGCGGTGCAGGCGAGCGACGAGCCGGTGACCGCGGCGAACAGCGCCGAGCCCTGGATCGAGGCGATGGAAAGCCCGCCCGGCAGCCAGCTGAGCCAGAGCCGCGCCACGCGGAACAACCCCTCGGTCAGACCCGCATGGTAGCAGAAATAGCCCATCAGCAGGAACATGGGGATCGAGCTGAGGGTCCAGTGGGCGGTGAAGTCGTAGGGCACCTCGGCCAGCATGCCGACAGCGGCGCGCGGGCCGAGGATCAGATAGATGCCCCCGACGGAGACCATGCCCAGCGCCACGCCGATCGGCACGCGCAGGAAGATCATGGTCAGAAGGACGCCGATGCCGATCAGGCCCAGCGTTTCGGGATCGAGATCGCTCAATGTCCGGCTCCCGATAGCGCCGCGTTCTCGGCGTCGGTGTCGTCAAGATCGGCGCGGACGAGACGGATGACCGCGCGCACGAAGCGCAGCACGAGCAGCGCGGCGATCAGCCCGCAGCCCAGCGGCACCAGGAAACGGCCCGGCCAGATCACCACGGGATAGGTGCCCATGATGAACTCGCCGACGTTGAACTTGCGCACGGCCGATTCCCAGGAAAAGGCCATCAGCATGGCGAAGAAGCTCAGCGCCAGCGCATGGGCGGTCACGTCGAGAACCCGGCGGCCGACCCGCGGCAGCGCCGAATAGATCAGCTCGACATGGATATGGCCGTTGACCTTCTCCACCGCCGCCAGCGGCAGGAACACCACGGCGACCATGTAATAGTTGGACACCATCTCCAGCGTCACCGGGATCGGCGCGTTGAAGACGTATTTGCCGATCACGTCGACGGTCACATGACCCATCATCAGCGTCAGCGCGATCACCGCCAACACCATGAAGATGGTCGAGACGAGGTCGATCAATTGCGCGATGACCTTCATGCCCTCGGCCTCCGCGCGGCGCGCGGGCGGCGCGTATCTCCGGCCCGGACGCGGGGTCCCGACCTGTCGATGCTCCGGATCACGGCATCCCTCCCCTGTTCCCTTTGCCGGCGGTCGCTCCTGCCCCCGCCGTGGCGCGGGACGCTATCCGTCCGCTTGCGAACGGTCAACCGCGCGACTAACCCGGCTTCGCCCGCCAAGCCCCTGTCGCAACTGGCAGGATAGCTGACGGGCGCGTCACCAGACCGCCAGCAGAAGCGCCAGCCAGCCGACCACGAGCGGATAGATCAGGGCGGTGTAGCCGAGGTTCCAGCGCCAGGTCATCGCGGTCGGCGAGATGCCCGAGACCCGGCTCAGCACCAGCGCCCCCGCAGCGAAGGGCGAACAGGTGAGCGCCAGCGCCCAGCCGGCGCTCATCGAGAGGATCAGGAGCGCAGGGTCGGCCGGCAGCGCGCCCGACGCGCCCAGCGCGTTGCCCACGAACACCACGAAGACGATGGGCGTGATCGCCACCTGCACCACCAGGCAGATGCCCAGCGGCAGCAGCGCCAGCAGCAGCAGGGTGGGGATGGAATCGGTCCAGGCCGCCACCGCCTCGGGCGGCAGCAGGGCCGAGAGCATCGCGCCCATGTAGCCCGCGACCGAGAGGGTGATCGCCTCGGGCGAGGACGCGGGGATCGACCGGCCGAGGATGGCGGCGACGCGCCCGCCCGTCGCGCGCAGGGCGG
Organism: Albimonas sp.; assembly: GCF_055129145.1. NCBI lineage: Bacteria > Pseudomonadati > Pseudomonadota > Alphaproteobacteria > Rhodobacterales > Paracoccaceae > Albimonas > Albimonas sp. The sequence continues at coordinate 14,339 of NZ_JBSRTQ010000010.1, forward strand.
CGACGGGGGAGGCGCCGGCCTCCGCCGCCGCGCCCAGCGATTGCGAAAAGATCCAGGCCAGGGTCAGGGCGGGGGCGGCGAGCATCAACGCCGGCACCATCGCCACCCCGGCGGAGAACGAGATCGCCGCCGCGATCCCCGCCAGCGCCAGCGCGACGAAGCCCACGTCGATCAGCGCCCGGCGCGGGACCGGCGGCGGGCCGGGGCGGATCACGCCGGCGGCGGCCCGCGCCGCCTCCGCCCGCCGCTGCACGCCCGCCCAGCGCACCCGGTCCTCGACATAGCCCGCGATCCCGGTGAGCAGCGCCAGGCCCAATCCGCCGCCGATCACCTTCCACGGGTCCGCGCCGGGAAAGAGGTTGGCCAGTATCGCCTGGGTCACCGTCGTGGGGGCCCAGACGATGGCGGTGGCGAAGCCGCGCAGCAGCGACGAGAACTGCCGCCGCTCCTTGATCGCCGAGGTGACCTCCGCCTCGCCGCCCTCGCGCCCCGCCCGCACGCCCGCCTGGATCAGCGGGGCCAGCAGGTTCAGCGCGCCGACATTGAGCAGCACCGCCAGCAGGTGCCCGCCCGAGGTCAGCGCGCCATATCGGCGCCCCGGCGGCTGCCGGGTCAGCCAGCGCCCCGCGGCCGCCACGGAACGCGAGGTCGAGGCCGCGTCGCGCAGAACCCCGATCAGCAGCATGAAGGCGGCGAGGAAGGCCGCCCGGTCGAGCGCGTCCCAGATCACCGCGCCGGCATGATCGCCGCCCAGGACCTCGGCCACGGTGAGAAGGATCGCGACCGCGAGCAGCAGCCGCTCGCGCATCTTCAGCGCCCGCCGCCCGACCACGCAGAACGCCAGCAAGGCCCCGATCGCGCCCGACGCCGCCCATTCCGCCCCCGAGAACGCCCGGATCAGCGCCCCCGCCGACACCGCGAGCAGCAGGGCCGAGATCACCCGGTCCTGGACGCCGGGCGCGGGCAGCGTCGCCGCGGGCGCGCCGGAAGGCGGGGGAGGGGGGGGCATGGCGCGCCTCAACCGCGACCGGCCGGCCGACAGGGGCCGGGGGCGGATCCGCAGGGCGCGGCGCGGCCTCCGGTCCGGACGGAACTGGGCAGGGGGAGGCGCGCGCGGCGGCGCGGAAACGGGCGCATGTCGGGCCGAGCCTTGCGCGGCGGCGCCCCGGTTTGCAAGCCCGCGCGGGACGATGACGCTGCGGGAGTCCCCGCCCACGACGGCCCATTCCCCTTTTTCTTCAAACGCTTGATTGAATTGCGCGCCGTCCATGAACGCCAACTGGACAATCCGGCCGCTGCCGCGGCAGTATGCGCGCGAACCATCGGGGGGGCCCAGGCCCTCCTTCGCAGGTGAGCCCGCCGCCTTGCGCGGGCCGTCAGGGAGGACGACACGCATGAACAAGTTCGCCAGGGTCGCGACCGCCGCAGCGCTCGCGCTCGCCGCCGCCGGCTCCGCCGCGCAAGCCGAAACCCGCATCACCGCATCGCTGTGGGTCGGCCCCAAGCACCCGGTCACGGTCGGCGGCTACGACCCGATGATCAAGGAGCTCGAGGCTTCGGGCGAGTGGAAGGTGAAGTACTTCCAGGGCGGCGCCCTGCTCGGCGCCAAGCCGACCCTGTCGGGCCTGCGCGACGGCATCGCCGATGTCGGCATGATGGCGATGACCTACTTCCCCGCCGAGTTCCCCCGTGCCCAGGTCGTGGCCGACATGGGCCTGTCGACCCCGTCGGCCCTGGTCGCGATGTTCATGGCGTCCGAATTCAACTTGCTGCACTGCCAGCCCTGCCTCGACGAATACCTCGCCCAGGGCATCATCTACACCGGCACCTACTCGACCTCGCCCTACACGCTGATCTCGAAGATGCCGATCCGCTCCACCGCCGATCTGGCGGGCAAGAAGATGCGCGTTCCGGGCTCGCTCTGGTCGCGCTGGGCGGCCGGCGTCGGCGGCATCGAGGTCAACGTGCCGTCGTCGGAGATGTATGAGGGGCTCGACAAGGGCGCGCTCGACATCGCCATCCAGGCGCCGGGCGCGATGCGCTCCTACTCGCTGTGGGACACCGCGAAATACGTGACCACGCTGAACCTCGGCACCTACCACTCCCTGTCGCTGCTGTCGTTCAACCAGCGCTTCTGGCAGGATCTGGACGCGGACCAGCGCAAGATGATGCTCGACCAGGCCGCCCGCGCCGGCGTCCGGGCCACGCAGCTCTACTCCGAGTCCGACGCCGAAGTGCTCGCCGAAGTCGCCGAGCACGGCGTGGAGGTCATCGAGCCGTCCGAAGCGATGAACGCCGACAAGGCCGCCTTCGTGAAGGCCGATACGCCCACCATCGTGTCCGAGGCCCGCGACCTGCACGGCATCGCCGACGCGCAGGCGATGGTCGACACCCTCAACGGCCTGATCGAGAAGTGGACCGGGATCGTCGCCGAGATCGGCGAAGACGACACCGACGCCCTGGTCGCCCGCTTCAAGACCGAGGTCTACGACAAGCTGCCCGCCGACTACGGCATGTGAGCCGGGGGTCCCTGCGGGGGCCTCGACGGTGCGAGTTCGGCGCGGCGCCCCCCCGGGGCGCCGCGTTTTTCGTTTGGGGGGTGGGTTTGGGGGGCCGTCAGGCGAAGGCGTCGGCGATGGCCTCTCCGGCCGCATGGCCCGACGCCCAGGCCCACTGGAAATTGTAGCCGCCGAGCCAGCCGGTGACGTCCACCGCCTCGCCGATCACATGCAGGCCGGGGACCGTGCGCGCCTCCAGGCTGCGGGCGTCGAGGCCGGAGACGGCGACGCCGCCCAGCATGACCTCCGCCGTCCGGTAGCCCTCGGTCCCCACCGGGCGCAGGGACCAGGCGGAAAGGCCCGCGCCGAAGGCGGCGAGCGCGCGGTCGGGCATGTCGGCGAGATTGCCGGTCAGCCCCGACGCGTCGGCCATGGCCTGCGCCAGCCTGCGGGGCAGCTGCTCGGCCAGCGCGGTGGCGAGCGCGCGTTTGGGACCCGCCCGCTTGGCCGCGACCAGCGCCGCCCCCGGATCGGCGCCGGGGGCGAGGTCGATGGCGATCGCCTCCCCCTCCCGCCAGTAGGACGAGGCCTGCAGGATCGCCGGCCCCGACAGGCCGCGATGGGTGAAAAGCAGCGCCTCCTCGAACCGCACGCCCCCCGCGGAGACGACGGCGGGCGTCGCCACGCCCGCCAGCGGACGGATCGTCTCCAGCGCGCCGGGGGCGAAGGTGAGGGGGACGAGGCCGGGGCGGGTCTCGGTCAGTTCCAGCCCATAGCTTTCGGCGACGTTGAGCGCGAAGCCGCTGGCGCCCATCTTGGGGATCGATTTGCCCCCCGTCGCCAGCACCAGGCGCGGGGCCTCGGCCGTGGTCCCGTCCGACAGGCGCAAGCGCCAGCGCTCGGGCCCGCGCGCGATATCCTCGACCGAGGTGGAGAGGCGCAGCGCGACGCCGGCGCGGGCCATCTCGGCCAGCAGCATCGCCACGATCTCGCGCGCCGAGCCGTCGCAGAAGAGCTGGCCCAGGGTCTTCTCATGCCAGGGGATGCGGTGGCGGGCGACGAGGGCGAGGAAATCGGCGGGGGTGTAGCGGCCGAGCGCCGACTTGGCGAAATGGCGGTTGCCCGACAGATAGCGCGTCGCGTCGCCGCCCGAGAGATTGGTGAAATTGCAGCGCCCGCCGCCGGAGATGCGTATCTTCTCGCCCGGCGCATCGGCATGGTCGACCACCAGAACCGGCGCCCCGCGCGCCCCGGCCGCGGCGGCGCACATCATGCCCGCGGCGCCTGCGCCGAGCACGATGGCGTGATAAGCTTCGGTTTGCATGGGTCGGGGTCCGGGCGAGGGCGGCGAAGGCCGGTTCGCATCATGGATCAGGGGCTGTGGCAAGGGCGCCCGCAGCGGTCGGTCCCGGCGCCAGGAATTTTCTCGCCGCAGCGTTTGGCGGTTGCGTCATGGTTTCGCCGCAACTATTAACGTTGTGAATGGACATGAGCGTGGACATAGAGGGTCTGACGGACCTGGAACGGGCGACGTTGCGGCGTCTGCTGGCGGCCGTCAGCACGATTCGCGCCGAGGATCCCGAGATGCCGCTGCAGCAGGTGGCGCTGTTTCTCGAGATCGCGGTTCGCGAAGGTCAGTCGCTCAACGAGCTTCAGCACCGGATCGGCATGGCCAATTCCTCGACCTCGCGCGGGGTGACGTCCCTGTCGACGCGGGTGCTGCAGGGGCGCGAAGGCCTGGGGCTGGTGAGCAACGACCCCGACCCGACCGAGCGTCGGCGCAACCTGCACAACCTCACCCCCAAGGGCGAGGCGCTGGCCCGGCGTTGCGTCGAGGTTTTGAATGGCGGACGGTCGGCGCCGGACTGAGGCGCCCAACGAAGCTTCGGCATTGCGGCGCGTTTCAATCGGATCGGCGCATCGTCGACGGAGACCGTCGACGGGCGCTTCAGCCGAAAGGTCCGCCCGCGCGATCCGCCCTTCAGATCCGCACGTTCAACCCGCCCGCCGCCGCCCGCTCCGCCTCTTCCGGCGTGGCGCCGGCGCGTACCGCGCGGCTTCGGGAGCTGATCGCGGCCAGGGCTTCCTGCAATTTGGCCAGCGCGAGAGCGGCGACCCGGCGGTCCGCGGCCGACGGGTCGGACGAGGCCAGGGCCGCCTGGCTCACCACACGCATCTTTTGGGCGGTGGCGTGGGGGTCGCCTTCCACCGGAGTGATGTCGATGGGCACGAAGCCGCCGATGGCGTAACGCCGGCCGTCCGGCCCGGTCTGATACATGTAGACCGGCGGACCCGCCCAGGGACGCCCGGCGATGACATGGGCCATCTCGTGGGCCCGCACCTCCCGGTCGCGATCGGAGAGGCGGGAGACGGCCTCCCGCTCCGCTTCCGACAACCCGCCCAGCAGCGGCTCGGATTTCAGCGCCGGGGCGGGCGTCTGGTCCTTGCGCGCGGCGGGCCGATCCGACTCGGTCGTCTCGTCGCCGCTTTCCAGTGCGGCGCGGGCCAGACGCCCGGTCAGGCCGCTTTCTCCCGAGAGTCGGGAGGGCCGCCGCCGCCCGTTTCGCGACGCGAGAGCGTCGAGCGCCGCGTTGTCCGTGTCGGAGGCTGACCGACGCGGCGGCGCGGCAGCCTCAGGCGTCTCCGCCGGATTGAGCGCGGAGCCAGGCGGCTCCACCCGTCGCGGGGCGGAGGTCATCGCATATGTGGAGAGAGATCCCAGCATGATGTCGACCTCGACAAGTCGGACCACGGTCCGAACGTTCGCACTTTCGCAAGCCGAGGTTTCGAAATCGTTAAGCCCATGACGAGACCGCTCCGAACCGGAGATTCGCGCTCCGGCCGCGCGCAGGGCGCCCCCGGGCTCAGGTCGCCGTGGATGAACGAGCCGTTATCCGCAAGAAAACGGGGGGGACCCGACAAGTCCCCCCCCAGCAGGCGCAGCGGTTCAGGCTTCTGGTGATCTGCTCGCGGTTTCGCCTGCGGCCTGTTCGTCAACGCGCGGCGAAGGGGGTCAGGAACACCCCGATGTCCCGCCGCACGTGTTGCATTTCAGGCAGGTGCCGTTGCGCACCAGCGTGAAGTTTCCGCATTCCCCGCAGGGATCGCCCTCGTAGCCCTGCATCTTGGCCTTGGCGCGGTCGTCCATCGGCGAGATCGCCGTGGCCGCCGACTCGACCAGGGTGGCCGTGGCGCCGACCGTCTCCAGCGCCGCAACCGAGGCGGTGGATGCGGTCGCGCCGCGCACCAGGAACAGGTCCTGCGGCATCCGCTTGCGCATGTAGCCCGGCGACGTCATCTCGCGCAGCATCGCCACCGCCTGCTCGGCGACCGGATCGTCGGCGGGCACGAAGTTGGCCTTGCCCTCCTGGTCGCCATTGCCGACTTCGTCGAAACGGACGCCGTCGGGCTGCACATGGGCCAGATCGGTGCGATCCAGGTAGGACACCGCCAGCTCGCGGAAGATGTAGTCGAGGATCGAGGTCGCGTTCTTGATCGAGTCGTTGCCCTGCACCAGACCCGCCGGCTCGAAGCGGGTGAAGGTGAAGGCCTCGACGAATTCCTCGAGCGGCACGCCGTACTGAAGACCGACCGAGATGGCGATGGCGAAGTTGTTCATCATGGCGCGGAAGGCGGCGCCTTCCTTGTGCATGTCGATGAAGATCTCGCCGAGCCGGCCGTCCTTGTATTCGCCGGTGCGCAGATAGACCTTGTGGCCGCCGACGATGGCCTTCTGGGTGTAGCCCTTGCGCCGCTGGGGCAGCTTGTCCCGGCCGGCCGCGATCTCCTTCACGATGATCTTCTCGACGATCTTCTCGGCGATCATCGAGGCGCGGGCCGACATCGGGGCCTCGGCCAGCTCCTCCTCGAAGTCGTCGTCGTCGTCGATCAGCGCCGAGGACAGCGGCTGCGACAGCTTGGAGCCGTCGCGATAAAGCGCGTTGGCCTTCACGCCGAGCGACCAGGAGAGCTCATAGGCCTCCAGGCAATCGGCGATTCCCGCGTCGTTGGGCATGTTCACGGTCTTGGAGATCGCGCCCGAGATGAAGCTCTGCGCCGCCGCCATCATGCGGATATGGCTTTCGACCGAGAGATAGCGCTTGCCGATCTTGCCGCAGGCGTTGGCGCAGTCGAACACCGACAGATGCTCGTCCAGCAGGCCCGGCGCGCCTTCCAGCGTCATCGTCCCGCAGACGTGGTTGTTGGCGAGCTCGATATCGGCCTTGGAGAAGCCGAGATGGCGCAGGATCGAGAACCCGGCGTCGTTCAGCTTCGCCTCGGGGATGCCTAGCGTGTCGCGGCAGAATTCCAGCCCCAGGGTGAACTGGTTGAAGGCGAAGGAGATGTCGAAGGCGGTCTCGGTCGCGGCCTCCAGCTTCTCGATCTGCTCGGGACCGAAGCCCTTGGCGACCAGCTTCTGCAGGCTGACGCCCGGCGCGTCGGCCAGCGTGCCGGCGCCGACCGCGTAGCGGATGATGCGGTCGACGGAGACCTCATCGTAGCCCAGCGTCTCCAGCGCGGCGGGAACCGACTGGTTGATGATCTTGAAGTAGCCGCCGCCGGCCAGCTTCTTGAACTTCACCAGCGCGAAGTCCGGTTCGATGCCGGTGGTGTCGCAGTCCATCACCAGGCCGATGGTGCCGGTGGGGGCGATCACGGTCGCCTGGGCGTTCCGATACCCATGGGCCTCGCCGAGGCGCAGGGCCTCGTCCCAGGCGACGCGGGCGCGGACCACCAGCTCGGGATCCGGGCAGGCGCCGGCGTCGAGCGGGACCGGGGTCACTTCCAGGCCCTCGTAGCCGTCGGTCTCGCTCATCGCGGCGCGGCGATGGTTGCGGATGACGCGCAGCATGTCCTTGGCGTTCGACTTGTAGCCCGGGAACGGGCCGACTTCGGAGGCCATCTCGGCGGAGGTCGCGTAGGACACGCCGGTCATGATCGCGGTCAGCGCGGCGGCGATGGCGCGCCCCTCGGCCGAGTCGTAGCCGAGCCCCATGTTCATCAGCAGCCCGCCGATATTGGCGTAGCCGAGGCCGAGCGTGCGGTACTTGTAGGACCGGCGCGCGATCTCCTCCGACGGGAACTGCGCCATCAGCACGGAGATTTCCAGCGTGACGGTCCACAGCCGCGAGGCATGCTCGTAGGCCACGACGTCGAAGCCTTCGGCGTCGAGGAAGGTCAGCAGGTTCATCGAGGCCAGGTTGCAGGCCGTATCGTCGAGGAACATGTATTCCGAGCACGGGTTGGACGCGCGGATCGGGCCGTCGGCCGGGCAGGTGTGCCAGGCGTTGATGGTGTCGTGATACTGCACGCCCGGATCGGCGCAGGCCCAGGCGGCGTGACCGATCTGGTCCCACAGCTCGCGCGCCTTCACGGTCTTGGCGACCTTGCCGTCGGTGCGGCGCAGCAGCTCCCAGTCCTTGTCCTCGCGCGCCGCCTTCAGGAAGGCGTCGGTCACGCGGACGGAGTTGTTGGAGTTCTGGCCGGAGACGGTGAGATAGGCTTCCGAATCCCAGTCGGTGTCGTAGGTCGGGAATTCGATCGAATCATAGCCCTGCGCCGCGTATTCCAGCACGCGCTTGGTGTAGGTCTCGGGGATCATCGAGCGGCGCGCGGACTTGATCGCGGCCTTCAGGGCGGGGTTCTTCTTGGGGTCGAAGGCGTCGGCCTCGGCCCCGTCCCATTCGCGGATCGCGCCGAAGATCTCGTTGAGCTTGGTCTCATGGATCTTGGAGCCGGCGACGAGGGAGGCGACCTTCTGCTCCTCGCGCACCTTCCAGTTGATGAAGGCCTCGATATCGGGGTGATCCATGTCGCAGATCACCATCTTGGCGGCGCGGCGCGTGGTGCCGCCCGACTTGATGGCGCCCGCGGCGCGGTCGCCGATCTTGAGGAAGCTCATCAGGCCCGACGACTTGCCGCCGCCGCCCAGCGGCTCGTTCAGCGCGCGCAGGTCTGAGAAGTTGGTGCCGGTGCCGGACCCGTATTTGAAGAGCCGCGCCTCGCGGGTCCACAGGTCCATGATGCCGCCGTCGTTGACCAGATCGTCGGAGACGGACTGGATGAAGCAGGCATGGGGCTGCGGGTGCTCATAGGCCGACTTCGACTTGACCAGCTTGCCGGTCTGGAAGTCGACATAGAAGTGGCCCTGCGACGGGCCGTCGATGCCGTAGGCCCAGTGCAGGCCGGTGTTGAACCATTGCGGCGAATTCGGCGCGGCCATCTGCGCGCAGAGCATGTGGCGCATTTCGTCGTAATAGGCCCGGGCGTCGGCCTCGGTGGTGAAGTAGCCGCCCTTCCAGCCCCAATAGGCCCAGGCGCCGGCCAGACGGTCGAACACCTGCGCCGCCTTCATCTCGGAGCCGTAGCGCTCGGACTCGGGCAGCTTGGCCAGCGCGGCTTCGTCGGCGACCGAGCGCCACAGGAATTCCGGCATCCCCTCTTCGGGAACCTTCTTCAGGCGGGCGGGGACGCCGGCCTTGCGGAAATACTTCTGGGCCAGCACGTCCGAGGCGACCTGGCTCCACGCGGAGGGCACCTCGATGCCCTTCAGCGAGAACACGATGGTCCCGTTGGGATTGCGGATCTCGGAAGTCGCCTTGCGGAAGTCGAACGCCTCGTAGGGGGAGGCGCCGTCCTGGGTGAAGCGGCGTTCGATCTTCATAACTGGTCCCTCTTCCGCCCTTGCATGGGGCGTGTTCGCAATGGTTCCGAGAGCGTCGCGAGCGTCGCGCCGTCCCCTCGGAGCGCCCTGGCGGACGGCTCCATTGATCTGGTGTGCGGTGGTGGGGCTAGGCCCCTGCGGCTGGCGACAACACCACATGTAGTGTGGGCCGCCGCTGATAGGTCCATGATTAGGAAAGCGCCCCCCGCGGTGCAACAGATTTATTGCAAGTTTCGACTAGATTTTGCGGTTGACGCCCTATCGCCCCACCACCCCTAGCGATCCGTTAACCGAACGAATTAGCAACATTTACCATTTGGCAAGACTTCTTGACGTCGCCCCGAGTCGAGAACATTATGAGAACATCAAGGAGGCGCCGCAAGTGCGAAACGACCCGAACGACCCGACCGCCGCTCCCCTCTCGGGCACGCCCCCGGGATTCGCTCTGGCCCGCGGCGTCTGCCGCGGGCTGATCGATCTGGGATTCGCGCCGATCTGCGAATTCGTCCCGGCGCGCGGGTTGCGCGCCGACGTCTTCGCGCTCGGCCCCAAGGGCGAGATCTGGATCGTGGAGTGCAAATCCGGCCTGCCGGATTTCCGGTCGGACCGGAAATGGCCCGGCTACCTCGACTGGTGCGAGCGGCTGTTCTTCGCCGTCGATGAGGATTTTCCGGCCGAGGCGCTGCCCCCCGACCACGGCCTGATCCGCGCCGACGCCTGGCGCGCCGAGATCCTGCGCAGCCCCGAGCCCCGGCCGATGGCCCCTGCCCGGCGCAAGGCGATGGTGCTCAAAGCCGCCCGGATCGGCGCGCTGCGCCTGCGCGCCGCGCTCGATCCGGGGCTGGCGGCGTTTTCCGAAGTATAGGCGCCCCCGATCCGCGCGGGGGCCGCCGCCCGGAAACGACCGCGCCGCCCGGGCGTGCGGGCGGCGCGATTGAAATCAGCCTTCGAAGCGAAGCGCGCCCGAGCGTCAGGAGGCTCAGCGCCCCTGCCGGCCGCCGCCGCTGCGCGGGCCGCGGCCGGGGCCGCCGGGGGTCGGGCCGTAGGTCTTGGGCTTGCCGCCGGCGCCGGCCTTGCCCTTGCGGGCCTGGGCCTGGACCGCACGCGCGCGCTCGGCGGCGCCGCGCAGCTCCTCGGCGATCTCCTCGGCCTCTTCCGGCTCGAAGTCGATGGGCAGGCCGAAGCCGTCGCCCTCGACGAAGATGCGCACCATGCCTTCGGTGGTCGGACCGATCTGCAGCGATGCCCCGACGTCGCTTTCCGAATTGATGTCCGCCATGCAACGTCCTCCGGTCAGGGTTCCGAGGGCGCGGGCGCGCCCCCTGTTCTGCGGCGTCGCTACGCTTCGGACGCGCAAAGCGCAAGGTCGCGCTTGCATCGCCGCCGCCAGGGCGCTAACCAGCGCCCGCGTGCCGACGTAGCTCAGTTGGTTAGAGCACTAGATTGTGGATCTAGGGGTCCCCCGTTCGAGCCGGGGCGTCGGTACCATTCCCCAAGCACGCATCCGCCCGCCGAACCCGGTGGCCAAGACATGAAGACGCCGCCCAGGTCAGGGGCGGCGCCGGTTTCGCGTCATGGCTCCGTCAGCCGGCTTCGTAGCACCGCTGGGCCGCGAGCAGCGCGGTATCCAGCGTCCCGCCCTCCGGGAAATGCGCCAGCTCCGGCGGCGTCTCGACCCCGGCGGGGACATGCGGGCTGACCTCCGCCGCGCCGATCACCGTGCGCAGGGGAATCACCCCGGCCCAGATCGGCAGGTCCAGATCCTCCGGCTCATCGCCCACGCCCGCGGCGCGGACCTTGGCGGAGGCCTGCTCGATCCGCATCCCGATCACCGTCGTGGCCTTGCTCTCCTGCGCCGTGATCGCCCGCAGGCTCGCGCTGCGGCCCGGCAGGAAGCGGTCGACCACCGCATGCAGCGCCCGCGCCTTCTCGTCAGGGTCATCGACGATGGCGGCCGTCCCGAAACACATCGCGGCGCGGTAGTTGGCCGAGTGGTTGAACCCGCAGCGCGCCAGCACCAGCCCGTCGAGATGCGAGACCGTCACGCAGACCGGAACCCCGGCCTTCTGGGTGCGCAGCATCCGGCTGGCCGACGAGCCGTGCCAGTAGAGCCGGTCGCCGTCGCGCCAGTGCAGGGTGGGCGTGCAATAGGGCTGGCCGTCGAACACGTAGGAGACGTGGCAGAGCATCCCGGCGTCGAGGATGGCGTTGACCGCCGCGTGGTCATAGGCGCCGCGCTCATGGTGGCGGCGGACCTTGTTGCGGGCGTCGACGGGATAGGCGGGGGCGGTGTCGGTCATCTGATTGCCTTTCGCGGGAGGATGCGGCACGGGTAGCCGAGGCGATTGGCTTGGCGAAGATCCAATATGGCGGAAAGAAATCAAACCAATTCGCCGGACTGGTCGGCGCTGATCCCGGTTCTGCCCGCCGGCGGGCCGCGGCAGGCGGCGCTGCGGGCCGAGATCCGGCGGCTGATCGAGACCGGCGCCCTGCCCCCCGGCGCAAAACTGCCGACGACGCGCGACCTCGCCGCCCGGCTCGGCCTGTCGCGGGGCGCGGCGGTGGCGGCCTACGAGACCCTGCAGGCCGACGGCTATCTGGAGGCGCGGACCGGCGCCGGCACCTATGTCGCCGCCCGCGTGCCGCGCCTGCCTTCCCCCCCCGCGCCGGGGCCGGGATCGGGGCCGGACGCCGGACCGGCGGCGCTCCGCGACGTCGCCCCGCCCCTGCCCGGCGCGCTCGGAATCGCCCTGCCCGACCCGCGCACCATGGCGACGTTCCGGGCGCTGCTGTCGCGCCATCTGACGCGCGCCGCCCCGGCGCATTTCGCCTATGGCGACCCGCGCGGCGGGGCCGACCTGCGCGAGGCCGCCGCCGACTATCTGCGCGCCGCCCGCGGGCTGCGCGCGTCGTCCGACCGCATCGTGATCACCTCGGGCTCCCAGCAGGCGCTGGATCTGGTGGCGCGCGGCGTGCTCTCGCCCGGCGACCGGGCCTGGATCGAGGACCCGTGCTATCCGATGGCCCGCGCGGCGCTGGAGGGGGCGGGCCTGCGCCTGACCGGCGTGCCGGTGGATGCGGACGGACTGGATACGGCGGAGGGCGAGGCGCGCGCCCCCGACGCGCGGGCGGCCTATGTGACGCCCTCCCACCAGTTTCCGCTCGGCGTCGCGATGACCATGCCCCGCCGGCTGGCGCTGATCGACTGGGCGCGGCGGGCGGGCGCGTGGATCCTGGAGGACGACTACGACAGCGAATTCCGCTACGCCGGCCCGCCCCTGACCGCGCTGCAGGGCATGGATGGGGCGGGGCGGGTGATCTACATCGGCACCTTCTCCAAGGCGTTGTTCCCCGGGCTGCGCGTCGGATACCTGGTGCTGCCCGAGCCGCTTCTCGACCCCGTGCTGAGGCTCCGCGCCCGCACCGACCGCCACCCCGCGACGCTCGCCGAAGGCGCGCTCGCCGAATTCCTGCGCGAGGGCCATTTCGCCGCCCATCTGCGCCGCGCCCGGCGCCGGTCCCGCGCCGCACGCGACGCGCTGGTCGCCGCCCTGCGCGCCGACGGGATCGCGGCCGAGCCGCCCGACCAGGGCCTGCACCTGATCGCCCCCCTGCCCGAAACGGTGTCGGAAGCCGAGGCCATGACGCTCGCCCGCCGCGCCGGGTTCGGGGCCCGCGCGCTGACCCCGATGCACCTGAGCGCCCCCGCCCGCCATGGCCTCGTCGTCGGCTTTTCCGGCTGCGCGCCCGAGCCGCTGGCCGCCGCGGCCGCGCGCTGGGCCGCCTCGCTGCCGCGGGGCACTGGATCGGGCGCGACCGAAGCGCTACCTGTCGCGGGACCGACAACCGGAATTTGAACGAGGGCGAGAGCGGATGAGCGGACTTCTGGCGCTGTTGGACGACGTGGCGGCCATCGCCAAACTGGCGGCGGCGCAGCTCGACGACGTCGCGGCCCAGACCGCCAAGGCCGGTGCCAAGGCCGCGGGCGTGGTGATCGACGACGCCGCGGTCACGCCCAAATACGTCTCCGGCCTGCCCGCCGCCCGCGAACTGCCCATCGTGTGGAAGATCGCCCGCGCCTCGGCCTTCAACAAGCTGGTGATCCTCCTGCCCGCAGCCCTGGCGCTCAACGCCTTCCTGCCCGCGGCGCTGACGCCCCTGCTGATGTGCGGCGGCCTCTATCTCTGCTTCGAGGGCGCGGAGAAGATCCACCACGCGCTGTTCCACGAACACGACGAGGGTCCGCAGCAGGCCGAAACCCTAGACGCCGCCCATCTGGAGACCACGCGCGTCAAAGGCGCGATCAAGACCGACTTCATCCTGTCGGCGGAGATCATGACCATCTCCCTCGCCTCGATCGAGACCGACAGCTTCCTGACCGAGGCGGTGGCGCTGGCGGCCGTCGGCCTCGGCATCACCGTGCTGGTCTACGGGGCGGTGGCGCTGCTGGTGAAGGCGGACGATGTCGGCCTGTCGCTGACCCGCGTCGGCCGGCTGGCGGTCACGCGGGCGGTCGGGCGCGGGATCGTGAAGGCGATGCCGGGGGTGATGCGCGTCATCGCTACGGTCGGCACGGCGGCGATGCTGTGGGTCGGCGGCTCGATACTCACCCATGGCGCGCATGAGCTGGGCTGGCATGCGCCCACCGAGATCATCGCGCATGCCGCCGCCGCGGTCTCCGGCGGGGTGGGCGAGGCCTGGGCCGGCGCGGCGCGCTGGATCGTCACCGCCGCGCTCGACGGGATGCTGGGCCTCGCGGTCGGCTTCGTGCTTATCCCCATCGCCACCCGCATCGTGGGCCCGCTGATCGCGGCGGTCCGCGGGGAGGCGAAATCCGGCGACAACGCCCATTGAGCGCCCCGGCGCGACGAAAGGCGCGTTGCCGCGCCAGCCTCTCCCATGATTGCTGCGCTGCAAGATACGTCGCGCTGTCGTCGCCCTCGGCTCCGTAGCGCCCCCCGAACGGCGGCGTGAGCCGAGGAGTTGCGATGCCTGTTCCGAATCTGTTCATAATCGGCGCCCCGAAATGCGGCACCACGGCGCTGGCTCATTACATTTCGGAACATCCCGACGCCTTCATCTGCGACCCCAAGGAGCCGCACTACCTTTGCGACGATTTGCCGAGGCTGCGGAACTACAACGCGCTCCATGACGACGCCGCCTATCTTCGGCTGTTCGACGCGGCCGACCCGGCGCGGCACCGGGTGATCGCCGAAGGCTCCACCAATTACCTGCGCTCGGACTCCGCCGTCGCCAACGCGCTGCGGCTGTCGCCGGACGCGAAGTTCATCGCCATGCTGCGCAACCCGGTGGAGGTGGCGCATGCCTTCCACATGGAGCTGCTGTTCTCGGCCAACGAGGACGAGCCGGATTTCGAGACCGCCTGGCGTCTGCAAGAGGCGCGCGCGCGGGGCGAACGCATTCCCGAGACCTGCCGGGCCGAGCTGTTCCTGCAATACAGGGCTCTCGCCATGTTCTCCGGCCAGATCGAGCGTTTCTTCGCCCTGGTGCCCGAGGACCGGCGGCTGGTGCTGCTGCAGGAGGATCTCAGCGCCGATTGCGGCGCGGTCTACCGGCGCGCGCTGGACTTCCTGGGCCTGCCCGACGACGGCCGCACCGAGTTTCCGCGGGTCAACGCCGCGCATGCCCACCGCTCGAAGCTGGTCGCGGGGCTGATCCTGAACCCGCCGGGGCCGCTGAGGGCGCCGATGGCCGCGCTGCGCCGCGCGCTGCGCCGCAACCGTATCCCGGCGGTGGAGTTCGTCAAGAAGCGGCTGCGCAAGGACGCGACGCGCGAGGCGATGTCGCCCGCCTTCCAGCGCGAGCTGGCGGAGGTGTTCCGCGCGGACGTGGCCCGCACCGGGGCCCTGATCGGCCGGGATCTGTCGCACTGGCTGCCGCCGGAAACCGCAGCGGCCCCGCGGCCGCCGACGCAGGCGTAAGCCGCGCCGGCGGGGCCGCGGGGGGGCTGCGCCCGCGCCTCCCCGCCGCATCCGGTTCAGGCGCCCGACATGATCTAATGCTAAGGTCGGCGCGCGGCCTTCGGGACGCGACGCGCAGGCCCCGCGCGGGGGCGCGGGCGTGGATGGGATGGCGCGGCTTGCCGCGCGGATTGGTTCGGGGGCACGGACGCGGATGATCGCGGACCGCTACATCAGGCGTTCGGTCGAAGCTGTGGCCTTGCTGTCGCCGTTCATGGGCGCGGTCGTGGCCGGTTTCCCGATCTCCATCATCGACTTCATGCTGCCGATCTTCGTGGTGGTGATGCTGACCGGCGGCCTCGCGGCCTCGCCGATGTCGGGATTCTATTTCGCCTATATCGGGATGTGCCTTTTCTCGGCGCTGTTCCACATCGCCGATGCGCCGCTGGGCTCCATCGCCCGCTCCGCCATCGCCTCGCTCCGCCAGATCGTGATCTTCGCGCCGTTCATGCTGGTGTTCTGCGTCAAGCAGTTCGACGAAGCCTTCATCGCCCGCGTGGTGCGGCTGGCGATGATCGGCCTGTGCATCTCAGTGCTGGCGGGGCTGTTCATGCACTTCACCGGCCTGAAAGTGGCCGATTCCCAGCAGTTCTGGCAGCGCAGCATGGGCCGCTACGAGTCCAGCAGCCGCGCCGGCGGGCTCAGCGGCAACAGCGGCGCCTACGGCCTGACCGTGGTCGCCTTCGCCATGGCGGTGTTCGTGGCGATGCCCGCCACCGGCCAGAAGGTCGGGCGCGGGTTCGCCTGGTTCGCTGCACTGGTCGTCATCGCGGCGACCTATGTGTCGTCGTCGCGCGGCGGGATGGTGCAGCTGGTGCTGCTGTTGGCGCCGCTGATCCTGCTCGGCCGCATCAAGGTCGGTCCGAGCGCGGTGCTGATCGCGCTGCTGGCCGCGACCGGCGGCGTGCTGCTGTTCGCGATCGCCGGGCTGCCGCTGCCCATCGACACCAATTCCGTCGCCATCCAGCGGCTCGACGTGCTGAACCTGTCGGGATCGAGCAGCTTCCTTGAGTCGCCTCGCCTCGCGCTGTTCGGGCGCGCTATTGCGATGCTGCCGGACTACTGGCTGTTCGGCTTCGGCTACAAGCGCCAGATCGAGGTGCTGCAGATGGTGGTCGACAACTCCTTCCTGCTGACCCTGCTGGAATCGGGCGTGTTCGCACTGATCTTCTTCTCGATGTTCTGGCTGGCGCTGCTTTACCGCATCGTGAGCCAGATGCGGCGCGAACGGGTGCTGTCGGTGGTGGTGCTGTTCATGTTCGCCTCGGTCATGCTGCGCATGATGGTCAGCGCCGTGCACACCAACTGGAACGCGATGCCGGTGATCTTCCTGCTGATGGCGCTGCTGCTGCGCGCCTCGATGCTGCGCGGCGACCGGCTGGCGGCCGAACGCGCCGCGGCGCAGGCGGCGGCGCTGGAGCAGGCGCGCGAAGGCATGCGGGACAGGCGCGCCGGCCCGCTCGTCGCGACCTGAAGCGAGCCTGAACGGCATAGGCGCGAGGGCCGGCGACGGACCCGGCAGAAGAATGCTGCGCCGCAAAAAGCGCGGTCGACAGCGGCCCACCCGGCGGCTAGCGTCCGGCGGGCATCAGGACCTGCGGAATTTGCGGCGGCACGGGACGGAGAGCGTATGAGCGGCGTGTTGGACAAGCTCGCGAAAAAGGCCGCGAGCAAGTGGTTCTACAAGGTCGAGATCAAGCGGCTGGGCCGGATGACCGACCAGACCCGCATCGACCTGCATCACTGGCGGCCCAAGGGCGCGGCCAATTTCGGCGACGAGCTGTCGCTGGTGGTCGTCGATCAGCTGCTGGCCCTGCGCGGGCTGCATCGCGCCTTCCACACCCGCACGCCGCAGACGCTGTTCGGCATAGGCTCGATCCTGCAGATGGCGCGGGACGGGAACACGGTCTGGGGCTCCGGCGTCAACGGCCGCGATACGGGGACCGAGCCCGGGTTCGCCAGCCTCGATGTGCGCGCGGTGCGCGGCCCCCTGACCCGCGACTGGCTCGCCCGCTGGCGGCCCGAGATCGAGGTCCCCGAGATCTACGGCGACCCGGGCCTGCTGGTCTTCGACCTGTTCCCCGAACTGCTGACCCGCCGCACCCTGCCGAGCTACCCCGAGACCATCTTCATCCCCAATCTCAACGACCTGCGCCTGAAGGATCTCGACACCTCCCTGCCCATGGTGTCGCCGCTGGAGCCGTGGCCGCTGGTCTGCGAATACATCGCCAATGCGCGCAACATCGTCACCTCTTCCCTGCACGGCTTCGTGCTGGGCGAGCGGCTGGGCAAGGATGTGAAGCTGGTGCGTCTGTCGCCGACCGAGCCGTCGTTCAAATACGAGGACTACGTGCTGGGCACCGGCCGGACCGCCGGCCCGCGGGTGTTCTCCAGCGTGGCCGAGGCGGCGAAGGTCGACATGACCGCCGCCCCGGTCCTGGCCCCGCCGGGCCTGCGCGAGGCGTTCCCCTACGACCTCTGGGCCTGACGGCCCCCCGCCGCCCCCGCGCAGGCCGGGGCGGCGGCGAGATCGGGGGCGAGCTCGTCCATGTAGCGGACCTCGGGCCGGTCCGCATACATCTCCTCGAAATACGGGATGCGCGAGACGTAGACCGGCGTGCCGAACGACACGCCCATGTCCACGATTCCGGAATGAGTCGAGGAGAGGTAAGGGCAGATCAGCGCGCGGGCGCCTTCGAACAGCGCCGGCACCTCGTCGGTCTTGATGAAGCGGGCGATGATGGTGACCCGGTCGGAGAATGCCTCGACCCGCCGGTCGATCATGTCGCCGGCGATGACCACGCGATGGGTCTTCACCAGGCCGCCTTCATTGGCCACCAGCCAGTCGTAGATGCCCTTGTAGATGTCCACCCGCCCGAAGAACAGGATGTAGCCGGTCTCGCCGCCCAGCTCCGGAACCGCGGCGCCGCCCTCGAACAGGTCCGCGTCGAACTTCGGGAACGGGCTGACGAGGGTGTCGGAGACGGCATGCCCCGCCAGCATCTTGGCGCGGTTGCTCTCCGAGCCCACCACGATCGCCCGCCAATGCTTGCGAAAATAGGTCCAGCGGAAATAGCGTTTGCGGATGGTCGCGGCCATCGCCTGCTCGGCGCTCTCATGCGGGCTGGGATCGTGGGCGAAAAGGTAGCAGGTGCGGCGCAGGATGAAGCTGGGGACCATCCAGAAGCAGAAGCCGTCATGGGTGACGAACTGGCGCTTGCGCCCTTCCCGCCAGGTGATCCAGAAGGCGTAGATCGCGAAGATCGGCAGCAGCTTGACCAGGTTGCGCAGCACCTTGCCCTTCGAGCGGAAGACATGGACCTTCTCGGCCCCGAAGCGCTTGTTCTCCTCGATCAGCATCTCGACAGGGCGGTCGTCGGTGACCCGGACGATGGAGATCATGCCCGGCCGCGGATTGGCCCGCATCCAGGCTAGGTGAAAATCGCGGATCCCGGCATGATACCAGGCGCAGGTGATCACGTCCGCATCCAGCTCGTCGCCCGTCTTCGTCGCCTGATCGTGCATCTCGCGCCTGCTCCTGAACCCTACGCCGGCCGGTCCCCCGGCCAAGCCGCAACCTAGCACGCGGCGCGGGGGCCGGGAACGCGAGGGGGGCGCGACAGGTCGCGCCCCCCGGGGGAGCAAGCCTCAGGCCGCGACCTGGATCAGACGGTCGCGATCACTCCTTCCGGCGTCGGCCACGCGGTCAGGTAGTGCCGGCCGAGCGGCGTCGCCGCCCCGGCGCAGACCAGCGGATGTCGCAGGAACACGTTGGTCCCGGTGGCGTTCTTCACGAACAGCCGCAGCACGCCGTCCGAAGGCACCTGCGCATTGAACGCCCGCCAGTTCGTGTCCACCGCCACGCCCGACAGGCCCAGCGGCCGCTGGAATTGCAGTGCGTTGGAGCCGTTGCGCACCCCGAAGGTGATGTCGTTCAGATCCGGCGAGCCGCTGACTTCGAACCACAGCTGGACCGTCACCAGATCGCCCGCCGACAGGGTGTCGACGTCATAGGCGACCTGCGCCCCGTCGCGGATCCGCACCCGCCAGCGGTTCGACACGGTCAGATCGCCGCCGCCCGACTGGCTCCAGCCCCGCAGGTTGCCGCCATCCGAATTGGAGAAGGGCGGCAGCAGGTTCGACCAGATCGAGCTCGGGTCGTAGGTCGTCGCCGCCAGCGGCAGGAAGCGATACGAGTTCGACGCCGCCGGACCGAGCCCGAATTGCGGGGCGAGCACCGTTGGGTTCTGGTAGACGCCGGTCGGATCGGCGCCGCCGCCGCCCGGAGGCGTCCAGTTGAAACCGGTCCAGTAACGGATCGTGGTCGGCGGGTTCTGATCCTGCTTCAGCAGCTGGCCGAGATCGACGATGGCGCTCTGGGTGATGTTGATCTCTTCCAGATTGAAGGTGCGCCATTTGGAGAAGGTGATCCGGCAGTTGTTGGCCGGGTTCTCCTCCGCCCCGAAATAGATCCGGTCGCCCGAGAGGGACATGTTGTCGAGCATCGCCGAGGAAGTGGCCCGGATATCGTAGGGCACCTTGTAGCCCTCGGTGAAGATCGACTCGAACTTCTGGTTCCCGCCCGGCTCCCACAAGCGACCCAGCGCGTCGGTATCGGACTTGTAGGCGCCGATGCGCAGGCCGGTGCCACGATGGTCCATCGCCGAATTGGGATAGCTGCCGGAAAACGCGTGGATGTTGGACACCGCGAAATCCACCGACACCCCGGCGAAGGCTATCGCGCCCGAGATGCGGTCGTCGTCTCGCTCGAACGCAGCCTTGCCGCCGCAGCGGCGGAAGAAGCAGTCGTCGATCAGCGACTTGCCCCAGAGCTTGTAGCCGTAGAGGCCCCAGCCCGAGGCATCCTGCACGCAGACCCGGCGCATGGTCAGACCGCCGGCGCCGCCGGTGGTGGGCCGCTCTCCACCGGCCACCGTCGCCATGAAGTTGTGATTGCGCCCGACCCAGATGCCGATCTGGTAAGGGTAGGATGCGGTGTCCCACAGCGTGATCGGCGACACCGGCCCGCCGGCGGAGGCGACGGTGAAATCCTCCCAATGGGTCAGGGCGAAGGCCGTCTCCACGTCGGCGCGCGGGGCCATCGACAGCATCGGATTGGCGTCCGACATGATCAGCGTCATCGAGACCGAGGATGCGGAGCTGTTGACCCCGCCCGCGCCCTGCACCCGGACGCCGCCCATGTAGACGGTGCCCGAGCAATAGGCGGTCCCCGCCGGCAGCCGGCCGGCCCGGCGCTTGATGCGCAGGAAGATCACCCAGTTGTTCAGCGCGATGGTGTCGTCGGTGGACTCGTCGAACTTCGCGCCCAGTTGCAGGGGCGTCGGCTCCTGATCCGCCAGTTCCCACCACTGGCCGTCCGCGGTCTGCAGTTTGGCCTGGTGGTTGGGATTCGCGTTGACCCGCGCATAGGCGCCGCCGCCGCCGTCGCCGGCGGTCTCGTAGCCGAAGGTGACGATGGTGGAGGGGATGGCGGGGATCGACGCGGCCTCGGCGTCGAAGATCGAGGCGAAGAACAGGGTCGCCGCCGCCTCGTCCGACAGCGCGCGCAGGGTGGCCGCGTCCATCGCCTGGGGCGCGCCGGTTCCGGCATTGGAAGGCCGGCCCAGGATCCGGCCTGCGGAAAGATCCGCGAGACGGTCCAGGTCGACGCCGCCTTCGCGCAGCTCGAAGGCGCCGACGACCCCCTTGCCGATGGTGCCGCTGGAGCCGTCGGCGAGGATGCGCGCCACGGCGGGCGACGGGATGGCGGACAGGAGGGCGAGCGATCGGAGCATATCGGACCTCGAAAGAACCGGTCCGGACAGGGCCGCTCCCGTCGAATCGGGATCGGGGGGCGTCCCGCTCTGGGGACCGTGGGATGCCTCGGGAACCTGGCCGCGCCGCAGGTCGGGGCCCGTCGGGCGGCCACGGAGCCAAGTCCTAGCGCCTTTGAGTTTATTCTTGGTAAATCTCAGCATATCTCGCCCCTGCGCCACGCCCCCAAGGGATGGAAGGTCGGGTCGCCGGGGCGCGCCGACAAGCGCGGCGCCCCCGGTTTCCCGCGGCGCCGGTCGCTATGACGCGGGCCGGGGGGTGGGCGGCGGCGCCTCAGCCCTCGCCGACGCGCCGGAACATCCGCCGGCCGAGCACCAGCGTCATCACCGCCCAGACCGCGGCCAGCCCGTACCAGGTGATCGCGTAATTCAAGTGGTCGTTGCGCAGGTTGACCGTCAGCGGCTGCGCCTTGGGCCAGTCGGCGCCATCGCCCTCCGCCACCACCATCAGCGGCAGGGTATCCAGCGTCTCGGCCATGGCCGGGACGTCGCGGGCGAACCACAGATTGGCCTCAAGGTCAGGCGCCGGCACGAAGCTGTCGACCTCCTGCGGCCAGAGCAGCGAGCCGGTGACGTCGGCGGGCCCGCCCGGACGCTGCACGTTCCGCCGGGTTTCGTCGACGAAGCCGCGGTCGACCAGGATCCGCCGCCCGTCCGCCGTATCGAACGCCGAGATCACCCGATAGCCCGGGCCCCAGGGCTGGGCGGAAGTCAGCACCCGGATCTCCGACCCGTCATAGACGCCGGCGGTCCGGACCCGCAGATATTCGTCGCGCGCCTCGCTCGGGTCCGCCGGCAAAGCGACGGGCTCGGCCGAAAGCCGCGTCTCCAGCTCCGCGATCAGGCCCAGCTTCCAGTCC
Source organism: Albimonas sp. (assembly GCF_055129145.1). NCBI lineage: Bacteria > Pseudomonadati > Pseudomonadota > Alphaproteobacteria > Rhodobacterales > Paracoccaceae > Albimonas > Albimonas sp. The sequence goes on from NZ_JBSRTQ010000010.1 coordinate 36,176, forward strand.
AGCCGCTGCACCTGCCAGGTCCCCAGCCAGCACAGGATGGCGACCCCGCCGAGGCCGAAGACCAGCAGGAACACGAGACGGGCGCGGTGGGATCGGCGCATGAGACAGGTCCTGGTTCGTTGAAAAGCGGCGCGCGGCCTTCCGGAACGCAAAGGGGCGGCCCGAAGCCGCCCCCCCCGATTCAGGATCGTGATCGCGGGCGGAGGCCCTGCCCGCGTGGCGTCCGGCGCGGCTCAGGCGCCCCAGATGTAGATCGACATGAACAGGAACAGCCACACCACGTCGACGAAGTGCCAGTACCAGGCCGCCGCCTCGAAGCCGATATGCTTGTCGGCGGTGAAGTGGCCGGCATAGGCGCGCATCATGCACACGAACAGAAAGATGGTGCCGACGATCACGTGGAAGCCGTGGAAGCCGGTCGCCATGTAGAAGTTCGCGCCGTAGATGTTGCCGGCGAAGCCGAAGGCGGCGTGGCTGTACTCATAGGCCTGGGTGATGGTGAACAGCACCCCCAGCGCCACGGCGCCGACCAGGGCGTTGGCCATGGTCTTGCGGTCGTTGTCATGGGCGATGGCGTGGTGCGCCCAGGTGGCGAGGCAGCCCGACAGCAGCAGGATCAGCGTGTTGATCAGCGGTAGGTGCCAGGGATCGAAGGTCTCGATCCCCGCCGGCGGCCAGGCCCCGGCCAGCACCTGGGTCCCCGAGATCTCGCCCATCGGGTACATCGCGTGCTTGAAGAACGACCAGAACCAGGCTGCGAAGAACATCACTTCCGAGGCGATGAACATGATCACGCCGTAGCGCAGGCCGATCTGCACCACCGGGGTGTGATCGCCGGCGCGGCTTTCCGCGACCACGTCCGCCCACCATGCGTACATGGTGTAGAGCACGCCGGCGAGGCCGATCAGCATGATCCACGGGCCGCCGTCATGCATGAAGGCGACGGCGCCGCCCAGCATCACGAAGGCGCCGACCGCGGCGCAGAGCGGCCACGGGCTGGGGCTGAGAATGTGGTAGTCGTGGTTCTTCTCATGGGCCATGAGGCGTCCTCCTTGGCGGGTCTCGTCGGGGCCTTCGCGGGCGCGGCGTCAGTTGACGTCCTGCGACCGCGGCAGGACGGCGGAGGCGTCGGTCACATCCTCGTCGGTCACGGCCTCGGGCAGGTCGGCGGGGTGAAAGGTATAGCTCAGCGTGATGGTGTGAAGATACTTCGCCTCGATGTCGTCGACGATCGAGGGGTCGACGTAGAACGTGACCGGCATCATCACCGTCTCGCCGGGCTGGATCACCTGCAGATTGAAGCAGAAGCAGGCGATCTTGGTGAAGTAGCCCCCGGCGGAGAACGGGGCCACGTTGTAGGAGGCCTGACCCGCGACCGGGCGATCGGTCGGGTTATGGGCCTTGAAGAAGGCGAGCCCGGTCTCCCCGATCCGAAGCTCCATCTCGCGGACCTCCGGCTTGAAGTCCCAGGCGAAGCCGCGCTCGGTGTTGGCGTCGAAGCGGACCTTGATGGTCTGCTCCAGCACGGTCGCGCTATCGGCCGAGGCCACGGCGGTCTCGCCGCCGAAGCCGGTGACCTTGCAGAACCAGGAGTAGAACGGCACCGCCGCGGCGGTGAGCGACGCCATGACCAGCACCAGCGTGCTGAGCCGCACCACCGTCCGCTTCACACCGTCGAGCTCGGCCCACCAGCGCATGGTCAGTACCCCTGGATCATCTGGCCGTTGGCCAGCTTGGCGATGGTCACGGCGAAGACCAGCAGGACGAAGATGCCCAGCGCTCCGCCCAAGGCGAAATTGCGGCCGCGGCGGCGGCGGTGGAGTTCATGCTCGCGATCGGGGATCATGTCGTTCCTCCGGGTGTCAGAGCAGGGCCATGCCCGCGGCGTAGTCGCCGAAGGCGCCGCGCAGGGCGGCTTCCGCCAGGATGGCGGCGAAGTGTCCGAAAAGGTACCAGATCGACAGGCCGAAGAAACGCTTCTCGGCCGCGAACTTGTCTTCCTTGGCCTCGGCGTCGGTCCGGCGACGAAGGCGCAGGGCCCCGGCGGCGAAGCGCGCGTTGAGCGCCAGCGCCACCGCCAGATAGACCGGCCCGCCGGCCACGGTGAAGGCGGGGGCGAGCGCGACCGGAACCAGCAGCAGGGTGTAGAGCAGGATCTGGCGGCGGGTCTCGGGATGGCCGGCGACGTTGGGCAGCATCGGCACGCCGGCCTTGCCGTAATCGGTGTCGGCGAAGAGCGCGAGCGCCCAGAAATGCGGCGGGGTCCACATGAAGATCAGCCCGACCATCAGCACCGGCGCCACGTCGATCGACCCGGTCGCGGCGGCCCAGCCGACCAGCGGCGGAAGCGCCCCTGCGAAGCCGCCGATGACGATGTTCTGCGGCGTGGCCCGCTTCAGCCACATCGAATAGATCACCACGTAGAAGAAGATGACGAAGGCGAGCAGTCCGCCCGCCAGCGGATTGGCGAAGAGCGACAGCATCATCACCGACAGCACCGACAGGCCCAGCCCGAAGGCAAGCGCCTCTCCGGCCGCGATGCGGCCGTCGGGGATCGGGCGGCCGGCGGTCCGGCGCATCACCGCGTCGATGTCGGCGTCCCACCACATGTTCAGCGCGCCCGAGGCCCCGGCCCCGACCGCGATGCACAGGATCGCCGCGAAGCCGATCACCGGGTTGATGCCCGACGGCGCCGCCGCCATGCCGGCCAGCGCGGTGAAGATCACCAGCGACATCACCCGCGGCTTCAGCAAGATCACGTAGTCCCGAACGCTCGGCTCGGGCGCCTGGCCGATCGCGGCGGCGGGGATGGAGCGCAGGGGCTGGGGGTCGATGATCGAGGCGTCGGTCATGTGCAGTTCGGTCTGGCTCTCGCGCGGGTGTCGGTCGCGTTGGCGGGGTCGGATCTCGCCGACGTCGCGTCGGCGGATCGCGTCTGCATGTCGGCGCGGCGTCGCGCGCCCGGGGCCCTGGTCGGCGCGTCCTGCGCCCCTGCGGCGGGTTCGGCCCGCCCCGCCGCCGCCCGACAGGACCGCGCGGGCGAGGCTCAGGTCAGCCGCCGCGGGCGGCGCCCCGCCGTGTCAGAGCGCCGGCGCGGGCCGGAAGGCCCGGCCGGCCGCCCGGCTCACTGCAGGGCGGCGACGGTCACGCGCGGGGCGATGCCCGCATAGGTCTCGGCCGCCTGGGTCAGCCACGCCTCGTAATCCGCCTCGCTCACGGCCTTGACCATGATCGGCATGTAGGCGTGGTCCTTGCCGCAGAGCTCGGAGCACTGGCCGAAGTAGATCCCGGGGGCATCCACCTGGAACCACGTCTCGTTCAGGCGACCCGGCACCGCATCGATCTTCACGCCGAAGGCCGGCATGGCCCAGGAGTGAATCACGTCCGCGCCGGTGACCTGAAGCCGGACCACCTTGCCTACCGGCACCACCACGGCGGTGTCGGTCTGCAGGCGCCAGGTGTCGCGGGTCACCCCGGCCTCGGCGATCGCGTCGCCGGCTTCGGCCACCGCGGTGTCGAAGTCCTTGAAGCCCGGCGCCACCATGTAGCTGTCGAAGGCGAACTCGCTGTCGGGATACTCGTAGCTCCAGTACCACTGGTTTCCGGTCGCCTTGATGGTGACATCGGCGTCCGGGATCACCAACTGCTTGTTCAGCAGCTGCAGCGAGGGGATGGCGATGATCACCAGGATCACGATCGGCACCACGGTCCACACCACCTCGACCAGCGAGTTATGGGTGAAGGTCGACGGCGTCTTGTTGGATTTCTCGTTGTAGCGGAACACCACATAGGCCAGCAGCCCGGTGACGAACAGCGTGATGACCGTGATGATCACCAGCAGGAAGCCTTCCAGCCAGTGCAGGTCGCGCGCGACCTCGGTGGCCGCATGCTGGAAGCCCGTGCCGCCGGGATGCGGAATCCCCTTGATGTCCAGCTGCTCCTGGGCGAAGGCCGCAGAAGTGGCGAGGAGCGCCGTGAGGCCGCTCAGGGCCGATGCCATCGTGCGAAGACGCATGTCCGCTCTTCCCTTGTGTCCGTGTCGGCGTCGCGCCCTGCGGGTCAGCCCCCCCCGGCGCGAACGCAACTCCCATCGCATGGACGGACTGGATCGCGCCAGTCCGGTTTCCATCAAACCGAGCCGATTTCGCCGCGGAAACGACCACAGGCGACTCGGTTGAGCAATGCGGCGCTTTGAGCCACTTAGAGACGCGGGGCGCGTTTCGCCCCGCCCGAATCCCGGAAGGAACGCCGCCATGGCCGATCGCAGAGACCCGTTCAGACCGTTCGAAACGAAGCTGGACGAGGCCCGCGCCCTCGCCATCCTGCGCGATGCGGTCGCGGGGGCCGATGACGGGGAATTGTTCCTGGAGCGCCGACGCTCGGAGACGCTGGTCTTCGACGACGGTCGCCTGCGCACCGCCGCCTATGACGCGGGCGAAGGCTTCGGCCTGCGCGCCGTGGCCGGCGAAGCCGCCGGATACGCCCATTCCACCGACATCTCCGAACGCGCCCTGACCCGGGCGGCCGAGACCTGCCGCCTCGCCGCCCGCCCCGCCGAAGGCCGTGGCGTGACCCTCGCCGACCCGCCGCCGCCGACCAACCGGAGGCTCTATGGCGACATGGATCCGCTGGAAGGACCCGACTTCTCCGCCCGCGCCACCCTGCTGGCCGAGCTCGACGCCTATGCCCGTGCGAAGGATCCCAAGGTGGTCCAGGTCTCGGTGTCCCTGGGCGTCTCGATGCAGGAGATCGAGATCCTGCGGCCGGAGGGTCGAAGGGTCGCGGACGTGCGCCCCCTGGTGCGGATGAATATCTCGGTCACCGTCGAGAAGGCCGGCCGTCGCGAATCGGGATCAGCCGGCGGCGGCGGCCGCTTCGGGGTGGAATCGGTGATGGACCCGGCCCATGGCCGCGCGCTCGCCGACGAGGCGCTGCGCATGGCGCTGGTCAATCTCGACGCGGTCGACGCGCCGGCCGGGGTGATGGACGTGGCGCTCTCCCCCGGCTGGCCGGGAATTCTGCTGCATGAAGCCGTCGGCCACGGGCTGGAAGGCGACTTCAACCGCAAGAAAACCTCCGCCTTCGCGGGGCTGATGGGCGAGATGGTCGCCGCCCCCGGCGTCACCGTGGTCGACGACGGCACGATCCCCGACCGCCGCGGCTCGATCACCATCGACGACGAAGGCACGCCCTCGGCCCGCAACGTGCTGATCGAGGACGGGCGTCTGGTCGGCTACATGCAGGACCGGCAGAACGCCCGGCTGATGGGGGTCGCGGCCACCGGCAACGGACGGCGGCAGAGCTACGCGCACCCGCCGATGCCGCGGATGACCAACACGCTGATGATGGCGGGCGACGCGGACCCGGCCGATGTGGTGGCGGGCGTCGAGGACGGCATCCACGCCGTCGGCTTCGGCGGCGGTCAGGTGGACATCACCAACGGCAAGTTCGTGTTTTCGTGCACCGAGGCCTACCGGGTGAAGAACGGGAAAGTGCTCCATGCAGTGAAGGGCGCGACGCTGATCGGCGACGGGGCGACGGCGCTGAAGCATGTGCGCGCGGTGGGCAACGACATGGCGCTCGACCCCGGGATGGGCATGTGCGGCAAGGCCGGGCAATGGGTGCCGGTGGGCGTCGGCCAACCGACATTGTTGATCGGTGGACTGACGGTCGGCGGCGCCGGCAAGGATTGACGACGAAGAATGCTGCACCTGCGCAACTCGGCCCGGAAAGGCGCCCCGCATCCTGACGGCATGGGTATGCCCGCAGCATCCTGCCTTTAAGATCCTCGTCGCGTGGAGGTCGGAGACCGCTCCGCCTCCCGCACGCAAGAACTCATTTCAATCTGCGGCCCCGGCCTCGCGTATTGATCGGGCCTAGGCCGCGCAGAACAGGCTCTTCACCATGCCCCGCGCCAAGATCAAGTTCCTGAACGGCTTCTCCGAACCCGCGCAGCGCGTGTTCGACTACATCGTCGAGCTCGGCGACGACAACGATGGCCCGACCTCGGCCAACGCCACATCCGTCACCTTCCGGGGCGAGAACACCGTCCTGGTGATGAAAGGCCACGACATCGACGTGTCGGGCCGCTTCGCCGCCGGCACGGTGACGTCGTGGGAGATCACGAATATCGAGAACAACGCGCTCGCCGCCAAGATCACCGGCTTCCGTCTCGACCTCGAAGAGATCGACCGCGCCGCGCAGGCCGAGGACAAAGGCGGCGACCGCGGCCTGATCGAAGAGGTGATGCTGGAGCAGTCCTATGTGTTCAAGGGCGGCGCCGGGAAGGACAAGCTGCTTGAAACCTCCACCGTCGGCTATGATGGGACGCTCTGGAACCCCACCGGCAACGACGTGTTCAACCTCGGCGCCGGCAACGACCAGTTCTTCGCCGGCGACGGCAACGACAAGCTGATCGGCGGGGCCGGGCGCGACAAGCTCTGGGGCGGCGACGGGCGCGACCGGATCGACGGCGGGGCCGGCAAAGACCAGCTCTGGGGCGGCGAGGGCGACGACGTCTTCATGATCCGCAACCGCACCGGCAAGGACGTCATCCGCGACTTCGAGGACGGCGACGTCATCAACCTGGCGAAGCATTCGGCGGTGGACGGCTTCGATGCGCTGATCGACGCCGGCCGCGACGCCCGGGCCGGCGCGATCTTCGACCTCGGCGCCGACACGCTGATCGTCAAGGGCATGTCGCTCGCCGATTTCTCCGCCGACGACTTCGCGTTCTGAGCCGGGCGCGCCCCTCCGCGCAGGCGATCCGCGCCGGGCTCGCGCTCGGCGCGCTGGCGCCGCCCGTGGCCATGGGCTGCGCGGCGGCGCTGCTGCTGGCGGCGACCGACGGCCTCCCCGGCCAGTGGCTGGGGCTCGACCGCTGGCATCTGCACGCGCCGCTGTCCGGGCTGATCCGGGCCTTGGGCCTGTGGCTGCTGCTGGCCCCGCCGACCCTGCTGGCGGCGGGCGCGGCGATGGCGGCGGGGCTGCGGGCCTGGGCGGCGATCCTGCTCGGCGCGACGCTCGCCGCCGCCGCGCTGATCCTCGCCGCGGCGCTCAGCTGGTCCGGCGGGCCGGACGGGCCGCTGCTGGCGACGGCGCTGCGCGATTCCCTGATCTGGCTCGCCCCCACCGCGCTGGCGCAGGCGCTGGCCCTGATCCTCGGCATCCGCATCGCCGCAGGCTGGCGGCTGCGGGTGGAGAGACGCGCCCCGCCCCGTTAACGTCGTCCCAGACGCATCGAGCAGGGGTGACGAGACATGGACGAGCGCTTCGGTCGGGACTGGTGGCCCCATGGCGTGGCCTATCCGGCGGCGCGAATCGCGGCGGGGCTGTTGACGGGCGCGCTGTCGGCGGCGGCGCTGGCCACCGTTTCCGCCGTGACGCTGGCGAGCGTTTCGGGCGGGGACGCGCCGGACCAGGTCGCCCTGCGCGTGCTGATCCCGGCGCTGGCGGGGTTCATGGTGTTCGCCGCCACCTTCGGTTTCGCCGCCATGCTGGGCCTGTGGTCGGCGCGCCGGCGCGACGCGCTGGCCTTCGCCGCCGCCGGCGCAGCCTGCGGCGTGGTCTTCGCCTTTCTCACCACGACGATGTTCGGCCAGGCGCCGTCCCTCGCCCTGCCCATCACGATGGGTGTGGCGGGCGCGCTGATAATGCTGGTGGCGCGCTGGGTGGCGGGCATTCGCCAGGTCTGACCGGCGCCCCGGCGCGGTCCCCCGCGCCGGAAACCGTCCGGATCAGTAGCTGTATTCGCCGTAGATCTTCGACAGATCGCCGTTCCATTCGCCGTGGAACTTGGCGAGCAGCTCGTCGGCCGGCGTCTCGCCCCGGTCGACCGTCTCGCGCAGCGCATCGAGGAAATGGGTCTCGTTGGGGATCAGCCCGCCGGCGCCCGGACGGGCCCGCGCGGTCAGCCCGGCATGCGAGATATCCAGCACCCGCCGCGACAGATCCCGCATCGACTCGCCCCGGATCGCGGCGTCGAGCCCATGGATCCCGGCGTCGACGCGCAGGGTCTCGCGCTCCTCCGCCGTCCAGTCCTTGCAGACGTCCCAGGCGGCGTCGAGCGCCGACTGGTCGTACATCAGCCCCACCCAGAACGCCGGCAGCGCGCAGATCCGCCGCCACGGGCCGCCGTCGGCGCCGCGCATCTCGATGAACTTCTTGATGCGCGCCTCGGGGAAGATGGTGGTCAGGTGGTCGGCCCAGTCGGACAGGGTCGGCGTCTCGCCCGGCAGGGCCGGCAGCTTGCCGACCATGAAATCGCGGAACGACTGGCCGAGCGCGTCGATATACTTGCCGTCGCGATAGACGAAATACATCGGCACATCGAGCGCATAGTCCACATAGCGCTCGAACCCCATGCCGTCTTCGAACACGAAGGGCAGCATCCCGGTGCGGGCGTCGTCGAGCCCCCGCCAGATCTTGGAGCGCCAGGACTTCATGCCGTTGGGCTTGCCCTCGAAGAACGGCGAGTTGGCGAAGAGCGCGGTCGCCACCGGCTGCAACGCCAGGCCGACGCGGAATTTCCGCACCATGTCGGCTTCGGAGCCGAAGTCGAGATTCACCTGGATGGTGCAGGTCCGGTACATCATCTGGGCGCCCCAGGGACCGATCGACTGCATGTAGCGGGTCATCAGCCGATAACGCCCCTTGGGCATCATCGACATGTCCTCATGCCTCCATTCCGGCGCGGCGCCGAGCCCGATGAAACCGGCCCCGATGGCGTCGCCGACTTCGCGGACCTCGGCGAGGTGCTGGTTGGTCTCGTCGCAGGTCTGGTGCAGCGTCTCCAGCGGCGCGCCGGAAAGCTCGAGCTGGCCGCCCGGCTCCAGGCTGACATTGGCGCCGTCCTTGGTCAGGCCGATCAGCTCGCCCGCCTCCTCGATCGGCGCCCAGCCGAAGCGTTCGCGCAGACCTTCCAGCATGGCGTGGATCGAGGTCTTCCCCTCGTAGGGCAGCGGCGCATGGCTGCCGCGGATGTAGCCGAACTTCTCATGTTCGGTGCCGATCCGGTAGTCTTCGGCCGGCTTGCAGCCTTCGGCGAGGTATTCCGCCAGCTGCTCGGGCCGCTCGATCGGGCCGCCGCCGCTCTGAGGTATCGACATGCCCGTCTCCCGCTCCCCTCGACCGCGCGGATCCGCGGCGCCGGCCAGACTTAGGCGGGGCGGCGGGGCTCGGCAATACCATCCGGCTTCCTGATCTTCACCCTTGGCCGGCCGTGCGCTCTCGTTGCCGAAGCGTCACGGGCGACGGGGCCTTGCCGACCACGGGGGCCCGTGCGGGCGACGGAAGCCTGGCGGCCGGACGATTCAGAACGCCTACTCGCCTTCGTGATAATTGGCGCGCCGCCAGATCGGCCGCACGCCGACCCCGTCGGCGTCGAAAGCCTCGCGCACCGCGCGCATCGAGAAGCCGGGCAGCGCCGACAGCGCTTCGGGCAGCGCCTCGACCCCCTCGGCGCCGATCGGGACCAGCAGCGGCGGCGCGTCCACCGGCCGCAGCCGCCAGGCGAGCCCGGCATTGTTCTTCAGCTGGATCGCTTCGACCGTCCACAGGTCGGCCAGCGTCACCACGCCGCCGTCCGACAGGCCGTCCGAGGGGCCGAAATAGGCGACGCGGCCTTCCTCGACCGTGACCACGCCGGGTCCGTCCAGCCCCCGAGGCACCCGCGCGCGCTCCAGCGCCGCAAGCACCCAGAGCAGCAGCACCAGCCCCGCCACCAGCACCGGCCAGCCCATCAGGCCGCCGCGCTGGATCATCAGTCCGCCGATGACCAGCAGCGACGCGGCCAGCAGGGCGGCCACGCCCGTCTCCAGCCATCGCGGCGCGTGCCGCAGGATCCAATCGCCGCCGTTCATGCCTCGGTCTCGCCTTCTGCCCAATCCCCGATACAGCTTTGCCATATCGCCAGCGCCGACGTCGCCGCGGTGTCGGCGCGCAGGATACGCGGGCCGAGCGAGGCGGCGACCACGCCGGAAAGCCGACGCAGGCGCAAGGCCTCATCGTCCGAAAAGCCGCCCTCGGGTCCGATCAGCACCGCCCAGGGACCGGGGGTCGCCCGTTCGGCCGCGTAGGGGGCCAACGCCTCCGCCAGCGGAGGCGCGTCGCGCCGCTCGTCGCAGAAGATCAGCCGCCGGCCGGCGTCCCCGCCCCGCCCCCAGGCGTCGAGCACGCGGTCCAGCCGCTCCGGCTCCGCCAGTTCGGGGATCGAGAGGAAGCCGCATTGCTCCGCCGCCTCCACCATATGGGCGCGCAGGCGGTCGCCGCGCAGCCGCTCGGCGTTGGTGCGATGGGTGAACACCGGGCGCAGGGCGGCGCAGCCGAGCTCGCAGGCCTTTTCCACGATGAAATCGGTGCGGGCCTTCTTCACCGGGGCGAACAGCAGATGCAGGTCGCGGGGCCGGGTCTGGGGGCGGCTGCGCGCCCGGCAGACCAGCCGGCCGCCGCGGCGCCCGGCCTCGACCACGTCGGCGATCCACTCCCCGTCGCGCCCGTTGAACAGCAAGGCCGCCGCGCCCACCCCCATGCGCATCACCGCGAACAGGTAATGCGCCTGCGGCTGGGCCAGATCGACCGCGGCGCCTGCGGCCAGATCGCTCTCCACGAACAGCCTGACCTTGGCGGTGGGTTCTGGCATAAGGCCTCCATGACCGACACGCGAAATACGAACACCCGGTGGGATAGCCCGCCCGATCCGTCGGGGCGAGTCTTCGACGCCGTCGACCGCAACTGGGTGGACGACCACGCCCCGGCCTGGTCGCGCCCCTGGCTCAGGCTCAGCCGCGCCGACCGGCCGGCCGGCACCTGGCTGCTGCTGATCCCGTGCTGGTGGGGGCTGGCGCTGGCCATCGCCGCCGATCCGGCCGGGGCCCGGTGGGAGGACCTGCGCATTGCGCTGGTCTGCGCCGTCGGCGCCTTCCTGATGCGCGGGGCCGGCTGCACCTGGAACGACATCACCGACCGCCATATCGACGGCTCGGTCGCGCGCACCCGGTCGCGGCCGATTCCCTCCGGCCAGGTCACCACCCGCGGCGCCGTCGCCTGGATGTGCGTGCAGGCGCTGATCGCCTTCGGGCTGCTGCTGACGCTCTCGCCCGCCGCGATCCTGCTCGGCATCGTCTCCCTCGGCCCGGTCTGCATCTACCCGTTCATGAAGCGCGTGACCTGGTGGCCGCAGATCTTCCTCGGCATCGCCTTCAACTGGGGGGTGCTGCTGGCCTGGGCGGCGCATTCGGGCGGGCTCGGCTGGCCGCCGGTGCTGCTCTATCTGGCCGGGATGGCCTGGACCATCTTCTACGACACCATCTACGCCTGCCAGGACGCCGAGGACGACGCCCTGATCGGCGTCAAATCCACTGCCCGCCTGTTCGGAGAGAACACCGCCAGGCGTCTCGTGGTGTTCCTGGTCGCCGCCGTGACCCTCGCCCTGATCGCGGTCACGCTGGCCACGGCCAAGGCAGGCGCGCTCGCCGCCCTGCTGGCGCTGGCCGGGGTCTGGGCCTTCGGCTGGCGGCTGCACTGGCAGCTCTCGCGGCTTGACATCCACGACAACGCCCGCTGCCTGCGGCTTTTCCGCGACAGCCGCAACGCCGGGTTGTTCTTGACGTTGGGTCTGCTCTTCGCCGCCCTCGTTTGAACGCAGGGCTCATGGTAACACCGCGCAGAACTTATCAGGCTGGCGGCGCGACGCGGGCGGTCGCGATTCCAGCATCTTCGGCGAGGACAGAGGTCCACCATGGCGAATCCGACGGATTTCGAACAGTATATCGTTGAGCTGACGAACCGATTCCGCATCGATCCGGGCGGATCGTTCGACCGGATCGTGGACAGCGAGCCGCAATCCACCGGTTTCGATCCGAATGTGACCGCGGCGCTGCAGTACTTCGAGGTCAACCTCGACCTGCTGAAGGCCGAGCTCGCCGCCCTGCCCCAGGTCCAGCCGCTGGCCTGGAACGATTCGCTCAACGAGGCGGCGCAGCTGCATACCCAGCGCATGAAGGACGCCGACGAGCAGGCGCACCAGCTCCCCGGCGAGGGCGATCTCGGCGACCGCGTGCGCGACGCGGGCTATATCCACACCCAGGCGACCGAGAACGTCTTCGCCTTCGCCGAGAGCGCCCTGCACGCCCACCACGCCTTCGTGGTGGACTGGGGTCCGGGCCCGGACGGCATGCAGAGCCCGCGCGGCCATCGCGACAACCTGATCGACGCCCAGATGCGCGAGATCGGGGTCGGGGTCCTGACCGACAACAGCGGCGCGACCGATGTCGGCCCGATCCTGCTGACCGAGAATCTCGGCGTCCGCTCCTCCACCGGCCCGTTCCTGCTGGGCGCGGCCTTCCGGGACCGCGACGGCGACGACCATTTCTCGATGGGCGAAGGCCTGGGCGGCATGAAGGTGAAGGTCGGCGGCCGCGGCCTCGAGAAGACCGCCCCCTCCGGCGGCTACGGTCTGGAGACCGGCGAGGGCACGTTCAACCTGATCATCAAGGGCCGCCCGGTTCAGGGCAAGATCGCGGCCTCGGTCGAGATCGGGTCGGACAACGTCAAGATCGACCTGATGGACAAGACGCATCTGTTCACCACCGGCGATCTCGACCTGAAGAAGGGCGCGTCTTCGGTCACCGCGCTGGGCTCGCAGGACATCGACCTTTCGGGCAAGAACGGTCGCGACCTGCTGGTCGGCAACGACGGCGCCAACCGGCTGGACGGCGAAGGCGGGCGCGACCGGATCGAGGGCGGCGACGGGGACGACCTGATCGTCGGCGGCCGCGGCCGGGACACGCTGCTCGGCGGCGACGGGGCGGACGACTTCCAGTTCGGCATGCGCGACGGCCGCGACCGCATCCTCGACTGGGACGACGGCGACCAGATCGCGATCAACGGTTCGGTGGAGGCGTCGGACATCGACATCACCGCCAAACGCGGCGACGCGGTGATCCATTTCGGGCGCAGTTTCGTGATCGTCGAGGATCAGGCCGGCAACATCACCCTGGACGACCTGCTGTTCTGACCCGACGCCTTCGGGCCGACCCGGGCCGACGACGAAAGGGGAGCGCCGCAAGGCGCTCCCCTTTTTCGCGGCCCCGGCGCGGCGGCGTCAGTCCTTCTGCAGCTCCGGGGGCGGCGTCTCCGGCGGCGGGGCGGGCGGCGGCGGGGCGGGCGCGGCCTTGGGGTCGGGCCCCGGACCGTCGTCGCCGGAGAACAGGACCCGCGCCGCGTCCCCCTCCAGATCCTTGTACTGGCCGCGTTTGAGCGACCACAGGAACGCCGCCAGCCCCAGCAGCCCGAGGAAGATCGACACCGGGATGGTGGCGAGCAGGACGTTCATGACGCCGTCTTCCCCGCATCCGGGCCCGCGCTTTTTCCGGCCCCGCGAAGCCTCAGCGCGTTGAGCGTCACCACGATCGACGACCCTGACATGGCCAGCGCCGCGATCAGCGGCGTGACATGCCCGGTCGCGGCCAGCGGCACCGCCACCAGGTTGTAGACCGCGGCCATCGCGAAATTCTCGCGCACCCGGGCCCGCGCCGCCCGCGCCACGTCCACCGCCAGCGCCACCGGGCCCAGCGAACGACCCGCGAGCGCCATGCCCGCCGCCGCCCGGCTGATATCGGCGGCCGAGGACGGCGAGATCGACGCCGCCGCCGCCGCCAGCGCCGGGGCGTCGTTGATGCCGTCGCCGACCATCAGCACTACATGGCCCCGCGCCGCCATCGCCTCCAGCGCCGCCACCTTGTCGGCGGGGGTCTGGCCGGCGCGGAAATCCTCGATTCCCGCCGCCGCCGCCGCCCGCGCCACCGGCCCGGGCGCGTCGCCGGAGAGGAGCCGCACCGCGAGCCCCCGCGCCTTCAGCGCCGCCACCGTCGCCGCCGCATCGGGGCGCAGCGGGTCTTCGAAGGCGAAGCGCAGCGGCGCGGCGTCGCCCAGCCGCAGCCAGACGGCCGAGACGTCGTCCGCCCCCCCCGCCCCGCACCAGTCGCCGCGCCCGAGCCGCGCCGCCTGCCCGTCGATGACGCCGGAGACGCCGCAGCCCGGAACCTCCGCCAGTCCCGACACCGCCGCAGCGATCACGCCGCGGGCGTCCGCCTCCGCCGCCAGCGCGCGCGAAAACGGGTGACGAGAGGCCCCGGCCAGCGCCAGCGCCGCCGACCAGGCCTCGGGCGCCTCGGGCCCTTCCAGAAATGCCGGCTCGCCGGTGGTGAGCGTCCCGGTCTTGTCGAAGACCACCGCGTCGACCTCGGCCAACCGCTCCAACGCCGCGCCGTCCTTCAAGAACACGCCCGCACGGAACAGCCGGCCCGAGGCCGTCGCGTGCACCGCGGGCGCGGCCAACCCCAGCGCGCAAGGGCAGGTGATGATCAGAACGGCGGCCGCGATCATCACCGCGTCGCGCAGATCCGCCCCCGCGAGCAGCCAGGCCGCGAAGGTCAGCGCGGCGGCGGCATGCACCACCGGCACATAGACCCGCGCCGCCCGCATCGCCCAGTCGGCGTAGCGGCCGCGCGCCTGCTCCGCCGCCTCGATCATCCGCGCGATCCCGGCGAGCACCGTGTCGTCGCCCGTCGCCGTCGCCTCGACCCGCAAGGGGCCGGAGAGGTTGAGCACGCCGGCATGGATCTCCGTCCCCGGGCGGGCCTGCTCCGGCGCGCTCTCGCCGGTGATCATCGCCCGGTCGAGGTCCGAGACCCCTTCCAGCACCACCCCATCCGCCGGAGCGCGCTCGCCCGCCGCGATCTCCACCACGTCGCCGGCCCGCAGATCCTCCACAGCGATCACCCGGCGCGCGCCGCCTTCACCGATCAGTGTCGCGGAATGGGCCTGCAGCCCGCTCAGCTCCACCGCCGCCAGGCGCGCCACGCGCCGGGTGCGATGGTCCAGATAGCGCCCGATCAGCAGGAAGAAGCTCAGCGACACCGCCGCGTCGAAATAGGCGTGCTCGCCGGAACGGATGGTCTCGCTCAGGCTCACCCCCGCCGCCAGGATCAGCGCGAGCGAGATCGGCACGTCCATGTTCACATGGCCCCGCCGCAGCATCCCCCAGGCGGAGCGGAAGAACGGCACCCCCGCGAAGGCGGTCGCGGGCAGCGCGATCAGGGCCGAGACCCAGTGCAGCAGATCGCGCGTCGCCCCGTCCGCCCCGGCCCAGACCGAGATCGACAGCAGCATCACGTTCATCATCGCGAAGCCCGCGACCGCCATGCGGGCCAGCAGGTCCCGCCCCTCGGCGTCGCGCTCCACGTCGCGCATGGCATGGGCGTCGAAGGGGCGGGCGGCGTAGCCGAGCGCGTCCAGCCCCGCCACCACATCCTCAGGCCCGGCGAGCGCGGGGTCGAACTCCACGCTCGCCCGGCGCAGCGACAGGTTGACCCGGGCCGACAGCATGCCGGGAGCCTTGGGCAGGTCCCGCTCGATCCGCTGGATGCAGGCGGGGCAATGGACGGCGGGGGTCAGCAGCTCGATCCGGACTCGGCCGGGTCCCGCCTCGGTCACGAAGCGGGCGAGCCCGCCGACGTCCGCGAAGCCCGCCGCCGCCCCGGTGGGGCAGCAGCCGCCCGCGAGGCCCGGACGCTCCGACGCGCGGAGGGGGGCGGCGAAGCTCATTCCGTCGCCGCCGCCGCGGCCTCTTCGGGCGCGATCCAGAATTCGTCGGCGATGGTGTAGACCGCCCCGTCCGACCGCAGCGCGGTGAGATCCGCCCGCCACATCCCGGCCGGCAGCGCGAGCCGCACGGCGTAGCCGGAGCCGTCTTCGGTGAACGCCACCTCCCGATCCTCGGCCAGCGTCGCCGGGCGGCCCACGCGCGCGGTCACGTTCAGCCCGGGCACAGGCGCCCCGTCAGGGCCCATCACCTCGACCCGCAGCGCGTCGCCGACCCAGTCGAAGGCGAAGGTCCAGCCCAGCGCCTTCTCGGCCTTCTGCTCCCGGTCGTATTTCTGCGCCTCGACATAGGGGTTGTCGGTGACCAGCCCCGGGAACCCGCCGACCGCCAGCGTCGCCATGGTGACGTTGACCGCGATGATCACCCCGAAGAAGGCCAGCGCCATGATCAGCACGCCCCGCCCGGTCAGCTTCCGCCCGCCGGCCGGACGCCCGGCCTTGCCGTTCTCCCCGTTCTCCATACCGCTCATGGCCCCCAGCTCCCCGGTTCGGGCGCGAGGAACGAGGTGCTCACGCTCACCCGCTCGCGCGTCTCGAGATCCTCGACCCACAGCTCCACCTCGGCATGTTCGCTGGGCCGGGCGAAGGGCAGCGTGGTCAGGAACAGGCGCAGGGTTCTCAATTTGTCGGCCTCCACCGTGAACTTCAGCCAATCCTGGCCCTGAATGTTTGCGGAAAGCGGCATGTCCGAGCGGAAGGAGAGCACGAATTCATGCGGCTCCCGGTTCTGATTGGCCACCTTGATGGTATAGCCATTTCGAATCGAACCGTCCGACAGCATCACGTAGGTCGGGTTTCGATCCCGCGCCACGCTGAGGTCGATCGAATCCCGCATGAACAGGGAAACGACCATGCCCAGCCCGATGCCGGCCCAGAGCACGGTGTAGAGGATCGTGCGCGGCCGCAGGATGCGCTTGCGCAGGGGCACGGCCGGCGCGCCCTGGGTTTCGATCGTCTCGTCCTGCAGGGTGATGTAGTCGATCAGGCCGCGGGGCTTGCCGGTCTTCTCCATCACGTCGTCGCAGGCGTCGATGCACAGCGCGCAGGTGATGCAGGCCAGCTGCTGGCCGTCGCGGATGTCGATCCCCATCGGGCAGACCGCCACGCAGGCGTTGCAGTCGATGCAGTCGCCGAGCTCGGGCTCGGCCTGCTTCTTCTGGTGCTTGCCCCGCGGCTCGCCCCGCCACGACCGATAGCCGACGGTGATGGTCTGGTCGTCCATCATCGCCGCCTGGATCCGCGGCCAGGGGCACATGTAGATGCAGACCTGTTCGCGCATGAAGCCGCCGAAGACGAAGGTCGTCGCGGTCAGCACGGCGATGGAGGCGTAGGCGACGAAGGCCGCCTCGCCGGTCGCCAGATCGCGCAGCAGGGTCGGGGCGTCGGCGAAGTAGAACACCCAGGCGCCGCCGGTCGCGACCCCGATGGCGAGCCAGACCACCCACTTGGTGACGCGCAGCCGGGCCTTGCGGGCGTCCCAGCCCTGCTTGTGCAGCTTGATGCGGGCGTTGCGGTCGCCCTCGATCCAGCGCTCGACGGTGATGTAGAGGTCGGTCCACACCGTCTGCGGGCAGGTGTAGCCGCACCAGACCCGGCCCAGCGCCGAGGTGAACAGGAAGAGCCCGAGCCCGGCCATGATCAGCAGGCCGGCCACGTAGTAGAATTGCTGCGGCCAGATCTCGATCCAGAAGAAGAAGAACCTTCGGTTGGCCATGTCGATCAGCACGGCCTGATCGGGCATCAGCGGCCCGCGGTCCCAGCGGATCCACGGCGTGAGGTAGTAGATCGCGAGCGTCACGCCCATGATCCACCATTTCAAAGTCCGGAACGTGCCCTTCACGCGTCGCGGAAAGATCGGAACGCGGGCGGCGTAGAGCGCGTCGTTGGCGGGCTTTAGGTCCGGCGGAGCCATCTTGAGCCTCGGTTCCAGGGCGGGTGAGCGCGGTTTGATCCTGCCCGCGTCGCCCGACCTTGATGCAAGTCAACCCGTGCTGCGGCGTGCTGTCCACACCGGAGCCGGGGCGCGGGGGGCCGCCGGCGGGCGGCGGCGGATCCCACGCCGCGCAAGAGGCGTGGGACGCTGCGTCATGACCGGGCGTGCGACGTCGGCGTGGGCCCGGCACGTAGGTAGGCGCGCGGCCGCGAACCGGGATGCGGCGCAGGGAAGCATCAGGCGCGAAAGTTCCGCAGGGGCAAG